>JAJXTK010000052.1 GCA_021783935.1 Myxococcales bacterium
GAGGGCAAGCGCTTCCTCGACTGGAACAGCCAGTTGATGAGCGTGAACATCGGCCACGGCCACCCGAGGGTCGTCAAGGCGATTCAGGATCAGGCGGCGACGCTCGCGTACGCGTACCCCGGGATGGCGACCGAGGCGCGCGCGCGGCTGTCGAAGCGGCTCTCGGAGGTCGTCCCCGGCGACATCAACACGTTCTTCTATACGCTCGGTGGGGCCGAGGCGAACGAGAACGCGATCAAGGCCGCGCGCCTCTTCACCGGGCGCCACAAGGTCATCGCGCGCTACCGCAGCTACCACGGCGCGACCCACGGCGTGATGTCGCTCACGGGCGACCCCCGTCGCTGGCCGAACGAGCCGGGCATGGCCGGTGTCGTGCGCGTGATGGACCCCGAGCCGTACGACTACTCGTTCGGCGCGACCGACGAGGAGAAGGTCCAGAACAACCTCACCTACCTCGAAGAGGTCATTCGCTACGAGGGGCCGCACACCATCGCGGCGATGTTCATCGAGACGGTGACCGGCACCAATGGCATCCTCGTGCCGCCGAAGGGCTACCTGCAGGGGCTGCGCAAGCTGCTCGACAAGTACGGCATCCTGCTCGTGTGCGACGAGGTCATGTGCGGCTTCGGGCGCACTGGCAAGATGTTCGCGTTCCAGCACGGCGACATCCAGCCCGACATCCTCACGATGGCCAAGGGGCTCACGAGCTCGTATCTGCCGCTCGGCGTGATGGGGGTGAACGACAAGATCGCCAACCACTTCCGCGAGAACGTCTTCTACGGCGGCCTCACCTACAACGCGCACCCGATGAGCCTCGCGACGGCGTCCGCGGCGCTCGAGGTGCTGATCGACGAGAAGATGGTCGAGAATTCCGCCCGCATGGGCGAGGTCATGCGCGGCCACATGGAGCGCATGCAGCAGAAGCACCGCTCGGTGCGCGGCCACCGCAACATCGGCCTCTTCGGCCTCCTCGAGCTGCGCAAGAACTCCAAGAACGAGCGGCTCGTCCCCTACGCCGGCGCGCACCCGGTGATGGGCAAGCTCGGCAAGTTCTTCAAGGACGAGGGGCTCTTCACGATGCTCCAGTGGAGCACCGTGATGTGCAATCCCCCGCTCTGCATCAACGAGGCGCAGATCGCGGAGGGGTTCGAGATCATCGATCGCGGCCTCTCGCTCGTGGACGAGGTGTTCGAGGGGTGAGCGGCAGCGCCCGGCGGGCGCCCTGATGAGGGCGCTCCGCTGGTCGATCGCCCCGCCGCGACTCCGCGACGGCGCCCTCGACGCTCGGCGCACCTGCGGAAGCGGCGACCGTCACAGGCATTGGTCGAGCGCGGAGCGAATCGCGGCACGACCCGGGAGAGCATCGGCCGGTCTCGGAGAAACTCCACAGCCTGCTAGCAGGCCGTTGAGAAACGGCCTGCGAAAACCGTGACCGTCAGCAGGCTGTGGTCGATCGCTCGGGAGATCGCGGCATGACCCGGGAGAGCATCGGCCGGTCTCGGAGAAACTCCACAGCCTGCTAGCGCCCCGAGAGCGCGCGCAGCTCGTCGTAGAGGTAGATGACGCTCTTGATCCCGAGGTGGAAATTCTCGAGGTCGAGCCACTCGTTCGGCGCGTGCGCGTTCTCGTCCGGTTGGCCGAAGCCCATCAGGAGGCAGGGCTTGCCCGTGCGATCGGCGATGGTGCGCACGAAGGGGATCGAGCCCCCTTCGCGGATGAACACCGTGGGCTTGCCGAAGGCGCGGCTGAAGGCGCGCTTGGCCAGGTCGTAGACGGGGAGCTCGGTCGGCGCGAGGTAGGGGCGCCCGCCGTGCAGGAAGGTGACCTCGACCTTCACGCCGGGCGGCGCGATGCGCTTCAAGTGCGTCTCGAAGAGCCGCGAGATCTCCTCGGGGTCCTGGTCGGGAACCAGGCGTGCGGAGAGCTTCGCCGACGCGGTCGCTGGGACAATCGTCTTGGAGCCCGGCCCCTGCCACCCGCTCGAGAGGCCGTTCACCTCCAGCGTCGGACGGGTCCACAGCCGCTCGAGCGTCGAGTAGCCGTGCTCGCCGACGACCCGCGCGGCGCCGACCGACGCGAGGAACGCCGGCTCGTCGAACGGCAGCGCCGCGATCGCCCGGCGCTCGTCCTCGGGCAGCGCGCGCACCCGGTCGTAGAAGCCCGGCACGGTGACGTGGCCGCGCTCGTCGTGGAGCTTCGCGATCATCGAAGCCAGCGCCGTCGCGGGGTTCGGCACCGCGCCGCCGTACGAGCCGCTGTGGCCGTCGAGGGCGAGCGCCGCGATCTTCACGTCCCAGTAGGCGATGCCGCGCAGGCCGACGCAGAGCGAAGGGATGCCCCGACCGAACATCGCCGTGTCGCTGACGACGACGTAGTCGGCGCGCAGCAGCTCGTCGTGCTCGTGCAGGATGCCGTCGAGGTTCGCCGACCCGACCTCCTCCTCGCCCTCGACGATCAACTTCACGTTGACCGGCGGCTTGCCCGCGCCCGCCTTCACGAAGGCCTCGATCGCCTTGGTGTGGATGTAGACCTGCCCCTTGTCGTCGACGACGCCGCGCCCGTACAGGCGCCCGTCGCGCACGGTGGGCTCGAACGGCGGCGAGAGCCACTGCTCGGGCGGATCGATCGGCTGCACGTCGTGGTGGCCGTACACCAGCGCCGTCGGCAGGCGCGGATCCACGCGCCACTCGGCGAAGGCCGCGGGGTGCCCCGGCGTCTCGAGCAGGCGCGCGTCGTCGGCCCCGAGCTCGCGGCACCGCTCCACCAGGTGCTCGGCCGAGCGTCGGACCTCGCCCACGTGCTCGGGCGACGAGGAGATCGATGGGATTCGGCACCAGGCGGCGAGATCGTCGACGAAGCGCGCGCGCTCGCGATCGACGTACGCGAGCACGGCGTCGAGGGGGGGGTGGGACATCGACTGCGACGTTACCGCGGACGGCCGCGCGGCGGCACTGGCGTGCGCAGGCGCGAGGCGGGGATGGGCAACGGCGTCTTGCCGCTGTCGCGCTCGACGTCCTCGCCCAGCACCAGATCGAGCGCGGGCATCTGCACGGTCGGCACCTCCGCCTCGTAGATCGCCGGCTCCGCTGGGGGCGGAGGTCGACGCGACGACGGGGGCGGCGGCAAGGGCCCGCGCAGCGCCTCCTCCGGCGGCTTGCGCGTCGGCGCGAGGGGCTCGACCTCCAGCGGGATACGCAGCGTGAAGACGCTCCCGCGCTCGGGGCTCGACTCGACGTCGAGCTTGCCGCCGTGCAGCTCGACGAGCGCGCGCGTGAGCGACAGCCCGAGCCCGAAGCCGCCGTGGCGCCGCGAACGCAGCGGCTCGCGGAAGACGTCGACGATCTGCGCGAGGTCCTTCTCGGGCAGCGCGCCGTGGGCGTCGACGATCTCGACGCGCAGGAGCGGCTCCTGCCGCTCGCCGCGCCCCCCCGCGATGCGCACGCGGACCAGGCCGTGGTCGACGAACTTGATCGCGTTCGACACGAGGTTCCACACGGCCTGCGTGACGCGCGCGCCGTCGACCCACACCGCGCCGAGCCCGGGATCGATCTCGCCGACGACCTCGATCGCGTGCCCGGCCTCCATGCGGCGCTCGAGGGCGAGCTCCCGGCCGCGCCGCACGATCTCGGCCAGCAGCTCCGAGGGCTCGACCCAGTCGGGCGCGAGCTCGAGGCGGTCGGCCTCGATCTTCGCGGCGTCGAGGATGTTCTCGATGAGCTCGAGGAGCTCTCGGCCGCGCCGCTCGATGATCGCGAGCGACTCGTGCTGCGCACCGGCGAGGTAGGGGCTCTTTTGCAGGAGCGAGACGAAGCCGAGGATGCCGTTCAAGGGGCTGCGCAGGTCGTGCGACATCGACGCGAGGAACAGATCGCGCATCCGCTGGGCGCTCTCGCGTGCGTCGATCTCGCGCTCGCGGCCGCGCGCGAACTCGCGGAAGCGATCGGCCACGCGCTCGATGCCCATGCCGAGCTCGGCGACGGGGCCGAAGCGCGCGGGGCCGGCGACGCGGGTCTCGCCGCGCAGGACCTCGCGCGTGCCGAGCAGCCGCACCTCGCGCGTGGCGGCGCCGAGATCGGCGGAGACCGAGCCGCCGATCGATCGCCCGGCGAGCGCCGCGATCAGGATCGCAGCGCCGGCCGCCAGCAGGTAGGGCCAGACGTCGACCGGCTCCATCGTCGGCGAGAAGCGGACGACGGCTACGCCGTCCTCGAGGGTCGCCTGCAGCGTCCGGGTGCCCCCCTCGGTGCGCTCCGCACGACCTCGGTCGGCCTGGCCGTCGCGCTGGCTGGCGCCCGTCGTCGCGGTCGGCTCGACGCCGACGCCGTAGCCGAGCTCCTCGACCGCGGCGATGGCCGCGTCGCGCCCCGCCGCCCCCTCGTGCGCCACCGGCTCGAGCACCCCGCGCGTGAGGGCCAGCGCGTCGTCGCGGCGATGGCGCGTCTCGTAGGCGCGCACGTGCGCGTTGGCGAGCAGGCTCGCGCCGAACGCCACGAGCCCGACCGGCAGGACCACCGCGAGCAACATGCGCTGGCGCACGCGCTGGCCGCGGGTGCCGAGCAGACGCGAGACGCCGGTGCGCGTGATCTCGCTCTCCTGCTCGGCCGCCATCGCCTCCTCGGCGACGCGCCACGGGATCGCCTCGAGCGTGCGCCCGACCAGCGCGCGCGCGAGCACGTAGAGCGCGATGGCCGTCGAGGCGTCGAGGACGACGGCGAGCGCGACGATGCCGATCTGGGACTCGAGATCGATGAGCGACGGCCGCGCGAACGGCGCGAGCGTGAGCGCCGCGAGCACCCCCGACTCGAACGTCAGCAGCATGACCCACGAGAGCGGCAGCGCGTGCAGGCGAAGGGCGAGCTTCGGATCGATCGCGCGCGCGCGCGGCTCGTCGTCGAGCGCGCGCAGCGCCGCCGCGAACGGCCGAAGGCGCAGCCACGTGGTGAGCGCGCCGACGAGCAAGACCGAGGGGAAGAACCACGCGCTCTCGACCACGGCCGCCGAGCCGGCCTCCGGCTCGAGCAGGAGCACCGCGGGCGCGAGCAACATCAACAGGGAGAACCACACCAGGCGAAAGCCCACGGCGGCGAGCTGGAGGCGCGTCTTCAGGCGCGAGAGCTCCTCGTTCATGGGCGCACCGAGGGGCTCGAGCCCGTCTCGTCCGCGATCGACGGCAGCATCCCCGGGCCCGCCGGGATGCTCGAGATCGCACCGAGCGGGGCCTTCAGCGGCAGCTTGAGCACGAAGGTCGAGCCCTGCCCGACGACGCTCTCGACCGAGAGCGAGCCGCCGTGCATGAGCGCGAGCCTGCGCGCGATGGCGAGCCCGAGGCCGGTGCCGCGCCGCCGCGCGCGCGCGTCGCCGCCCTGCCGGTACTCGTCGAAGATCGTCTCGCGCTCCTGCGGCGGGATGCCGGGGCCGGTGTCGCGCACGCGGACGATCGCGTAGCGCGAGTCGGACTCGAGGCTCACGACGACCTCGCCGCGCGGGGTGAACTTGAGCGCGTTGCCGACCAGGTTGGTCAGGATCTGACGCACGCGCGTCGGGTCGACGTGGGCGACGATCGACGGCTCGGCGCACGCGATCCGCAGCTCGACCGGCTTGTCGCCGCGCGCCCCCTTGGTCTCGTGCAGCACCTTCTCGGCGATGGGGCGCAGGTCCGCGGGCTCGCGCGTGAGGGCGAGCTGCTGCGAGGCGAGGGCCGACAGATCCAGGATGTCGTTGATCAGCGCGAGCAGGTGAAGCCCCGACTGCTTGATGACCGCGACCTCCTCGCGCGCCTCCCCCTCGAGCGGGCCGTCGACCTCCGAGAGCAGGATGTCCGCGAAGCCGAGGATCGCGTTCAGCGGCGATCGCAGCTCGTGGCTCACCGTCGCGAGGAACGCGGTGCGCTCGCGGTCGATCTCCTCGATGCGCGCGAGCGTGTCGGCGTACCCCTTCTCGGCGGCGGCGAAGCGCTCGACCAGCCCGTTGAAGGCCGAGGCGAGCTCGGCCACCTCGTCGAGCGAGCCGACCGGCACCATGTCCTGCGCGCGCCCCTCGCGGGCCCGCTCTCGCGAGGCGATCTCGCGCACGCGCAGGCCGAGCTCCTCGACGTCGACGCGCACGTCGCGCGCGACCGCCCACGCGACGGCGGCGGCGATGCCGGTGAGCAGCGTCACGAGCGACACCAGCGCCGTCACGAGCTCGCGGCGCCCCTCGGGCTCGTCGGGGACGTCGACGGCCGCGATCACGCTCAGCGTCGGCGGCCGCTGGTTGCCGACGAGCTCGAGGCTCGGCGCCGATCCCACGCGCTGAATCGCGTAGCGCGACAGCCCGTGCGCGCTCGTGAGCTCGCCGACGCGCGGCCGGTGCACAAGCTGCCCGGGGAGCTGCTCCGCGAAGGCGCCCCCCGAGGCGTCCTCGACGACGTTGCCCTTGTCGTCGACCAGCCAGAGCGACGACTCCGAGCGGCGCGCCGCGCGGTCCAGCAAATCGTGGCGCGCCTCGTCCTTCAGCTCCGCGATGCGCGCGGCGAGGGCCGTCGCGAGCAGCTCGGCGCGTGCCGCGGCGCTGGCCTCCGCCTGCCGCGACAGACGATCGAGGCCGATCGCGCCCACGACGACGCCGAGCAGCACGCCGAGCACGACGACCGCGATCGGGGCCGGGGGCACCATCGGCCACGTGCGTCTTCGCGCGCCCAGGGCGAGGTGAGGGGCTCTCTTGGCGATGTCGACCTTCGTGCGTTCGAGTCGGCGAGTCCGAGGTCAGGGTAGCCCCGCCGCCGACGCGCCGCGGCGCCGCCGACGTCGACGGCGGAAATGTACCTCGATATGCCCCCTGAATGCTCGCGCGCGCGAGGCAGCCGCGTAAGCTTCCCCCGCCATGCCGTCGATCCTTCGCCTCACCCGCGCCGCTTCCCCGTTCGTCCTGTCGGCCGTCGTCGCTGCGTGCTCGTCCAAGTCGAGCCAGGGCCCGGCTGCGCCGACCTTCACCGCCGCCTTCGCGATCCCTGCTTCGGGGGCGCCCGACTTCCTCGACGTGCCGTTCCCGAGCGACCTCAACGTCGCGGCCGACGGCACCATCCACTACGCGGTCGATCCGAACGGCGTCGCCGGTCTGAGCAAGATCTTCCCCGCGCCCAAGGGGGCGCAGTACGCCGCCGACGCGTTGGCCCGCACCCGCGGCTTCGGCGTCTACGGCGGCGCGATCTTCGAGCTCGACGACGGCGCGCCCGACACCGCGGGGCTGCCGACGGGGCAGGCCGGCGAGTGCAGCGGCCCCGACGCCAAGGTCGTCTACGTCGATCTGACGGCCAGCACGACCGTCGACTGCCAGGCGAACTGGAACGACGACACGGCCGCCGACCAGCAGGGCACCACGCCGGTGCTCACCGTGCGCACGGCGCGCGGCCTCGTGCTCCCCGAGGGGCACCAGATCGCGATCCTGCTCACGAGCGCGATCACCTCGAGCGGCACGCCGCTGTCGCCGAGCGCCCAGTTCGCCGCGATCCGCGACGGCACGCGCGGCAGCGCCGTGGAGCAGGCGTACGGCACGGCGATCGACGAGGCGGCGGGCCTCGGCAAGGTCGACAAGTCGAAGGTCGTCTCGGCGGCCGTCTACACGACCGGCAAGGTCACCGACGAGCTCCGGCAGGCGCGCGAGCTCGCCGCCAAGGCCGGCACGCCGATGCTCGCCTGGGGCGCGGCCGACGTCGCGCCGGTGCAGCCCGCGAAGTTCACCAACGTCTCGCCGCTGCCGGCCGGCTGGACGGCGTCGCTCGATGCGCTCTTCGGCAAGCCGAACCAGATCACGGTGAACGGCGCGAAGCAGGACGATCCGAACTGGGGCGGCGAGAACCCCGGCGTGCCGCACGACGCCATCGGCGCGATGGGGGTCGCGAGCTTCTCGGCGCCGAGCTTCCTCGTCTACGCGGCGGGCAAGAGCTTCGCCGATCCGACCAACGGCACTTTTTATCACGATCCGAGCGGCAAGGTCGCCGTCAACCCCGCCGCGTCGAGCGCGAAGATCTGGATCACCTTCGTCGTGCCCAACGCCCCGATGCCGGGCAGCGGCTGGCCGGTGGTCGTCTATCAGCACGGCATGGGCGGCCAGCGCGGCGACTGCCTCGCGTTCGCCAACGAGCTCGCGCGCGCCGGCTTCGCGACCGCGGCGATCGAGATCGTCGAGCAGGGCACTCGCGGCGACGACGCGACTGCCCGCGGCGATTCGAAGAGCGACTACGCGCGCCCGACCTCGACGTACCATGGCCCCGACGGCTTCACGGACACCAATTCCAGCGGCAACTTCCCGCCGAACCAGCTCTTCGGCAGCCTCTTCCGCATCGCGGGCATGCGCGATCAGTTCAAGCAGTCGGCGGTCGATCACACCACCCTGCGCCGGCTGCTCGCGAGCTCGCCGACGCTCGACGGCCTCGCGATCGGCGGCGTCGCGCCCAAGATCGACGGCGCCAAGGTCGCCTACTTCGGCGACTCGCTCGGCGGCATCGTCGGCGCCATCACCGCGGGCATCGAGCCGAACTACGCCGGCTACGCGCTCGACGTGCCGGGCGGCGCCATGTTCCGTGAGCTCGCCCCCAACTCGCCCAACATCTACGGGCTGATCAAGGCGGCGGCGTCGCTCTTCTACGGCTTCGATCACCCGCAGCTGCCGCCGTGGCACCCGGTCGAGCAGATCTTCCAGCACGTGGTGGACGGCGGCGATCCGATCGCGCTCGCCCCGACGGTGATGAACCCGGTCGCGATCGACAACGCGATCCCGCGCCCGCGCAACGTGCTCATGTTCGAGGTGCTCGCCGACGAGCTCGTCTCCAACGCGTCGACCGAGGCGCTCGCGCGCGCGATGGGTATCCCCGTCGGCAAGCCGCACGAGGCGAAGCTGCTCGCGTCGCTCGCGGAGGTCGACGCGACGGCGGGCGTGCACGACGTCCCGAAGACCGGCGTGACCGGCGTGCTCTTGCAGCAGTACCCGGCCGAGCACGGTTCGAACCTCTTCGACGAGACCGGCTCGCGCAGCTACGGCGTCGAGGGGCCCGACTACTCCAACCTGCGGCAGGACCCCTTCCCCCAGCTCGGCAAGCCGATCACGTTCACGCAGGATTTCCGGGCTGCGCAGCAGGTCGTGCTCTCGTTCCTGACCAGCGCGCTCGCCGGGCAGGTGCCGACCGTCACGTGGACCGACGCGCCGGCGACGCCGACCGACGCCCAGTGAGACCCAGTCCCGGGGTGGTCCCCGGGACCTGCGACGCGGACGTTCGGGGAGCGCCGGGGGGCGGCGCGCGCCTCAACCGCGCTTGAAGATGCGGCCGTAGTAGTCGCTCACCTCGGTGCCGGTGAGGCGCGTGAAGAACGTGGAGTAGCTCATCCAGATCGCGAGCCCGTTGAGATCACGGAACGTCGGCGGCAGGAAGCGCGGCGGCTTCACCACGCCGTCTTGCGAGCGCGCGTAGAGCACCGGCACGTCCTCGTGCGCGATCTTGCCGACGAACAGGAACGGGATGAGCTCCGGGCGATCGTGCTCGATGCACGCGCGGATGAACGCGTAGTTGAGGACGATCCCCTTCGAGTAGCAGATGTCCTTGGTGTAGGGGGCCCCGCCGGTCGTCGTGCCGCCGCGGAAGATGCGGCGCGTGGCGTTGAAGCACTCCTCTTCTTCGTACCCCTCGGTGCGATACCAGTCGAAGACCTGGCAGAAGTCGGCGCCGTCCTCGGCCTTGTCGACCGCGAGCACGCGATCGTTGAGACGCCGCGCGCGCCGCGGGTAGGTGCGCAGCGTGAAGATCTCGAGGATCGCGGCGAGCCCCTCCTGCGCGGCGGTGGTGCGCGGCGGCCCCTTGCCGAGCCAGCGCGCGACCGGCTGCGCGCTGCCGTTCAGCGACGTCGCGAGGTGCACCCACCCCTCGTGCACTTCGAAGAGATCGATGTCGCGCATCGAGAAGAGCGCGCCCTTGCGGATCTTCAGGTAGTCGCTGCCGGCGGCCGCGTCGGCGAACATCCCGTCGTCCTCCTCGACGCGCACCTGCGACTCGCCGAAGTAGCCGGTGAGGCGCGCGTTGAGGATCTCGACCGCCTTCTGCGCCGGGACGTCGCGCTCCTTGTTCGGACCGAGCTCGTCGGGCAGGTTCGTGAGCAGATCGTAGAGGACGAAGGCGCTGTCGCGCACCGAGGTGCGACCGTCGGGGTACTTGTCCTTCGGTGAGCCGTACAGCTTGCGCGACCAGCCGTAGAACAGCGGCGTGCCGCGCGCCTCGAGCATGCGCACGGTGTCGCGGTACTGCGTCGCCGTCGCCGTGAGGATGTGCGCGATCTCGTCCTCGTCGGGGAGCTCGCGATCGATGTCGCGCAAGATGTCCTCGAACTCGGCGATCTTCGCCTTGGGCTCGTAGCCGAGCTCGACGCGCTGGTACCAGTCGACGCCGACCTGCGGCGGCTCCTTGAAGCGCGAGGCCTTGAACTTCTCCCAGATGGTCGGCTCCCACTGGATCGCGTGCAGCACGCGGATCGGCCGCTGCGCTTCGACGATGCGCTGCGAGAGGTTCGCGACGATCTCCTTGTACGAGCGCCACGGCCCGGCGGCGGGCGGCGGCGGGATCGACGGGATCTCGAGCGTCGGGTGCACGATCGGCTCGGCGATGGGATCGATCGCGCGCGGCGTGCCAGGCGGGGGGCGGCCGGCGCGCCTCTGCCCCGTCCTCGGCTCCTCGAGCGGCGCAAGCGGCGGCGGCTCGGGGAGCGCGGCGGGCTCGCGGCTCGGGGAGCGCTCCTTCCTCGCGCCCTCGCGCGGCGACTCGGGCGCGGGCTCGTTCACCGGCGGCGACGCCGCGTCGCGCGCGGTGCGCGGGCGCACCTCCGGCTCGTCCTCGCTCCCGCGATGCGCAAGGAGCGGGTTCGACGGGGGGCGCTCCGCCGGCGATTCGGGACGACCCATTGACTCCTTATGTACGCGACTTCCGCAGCACGGGCAATCGGCTTCGCGTCACGCGCTCGCGACGAGGGGCGAGCGGAGCGCGCGGGAAGCGCCGCGCCAGCTGCCCGGCTTCCCAAGAACGCCTTGCGCGCCGAGCGGGGGTGACCGACTGTCGTGCCCGCTCGTCCGCGCGCGCGTCAGAGGGGTCGTTCGCGCGTGAGCCGGCTCGGAGGCACCATGAACCGCTCGTTGCTCCTCGCTTCGTCTCTCGTCCTTTTCTCGTCGGCCTGCTTCGTGGAGGATCCCGCGCCTAAGACCGCGTCGAGCGCCCCGCCGCCAGCGACCGCGACCGTCGCGCCGCCAGCGACCGCGACCGTCGCGCCGCCGGCGACCGCGACGACCTACCCGGCCCCCACCGCGACCGTCGCGCCGCAGCCGACGGCCACCGCCGCGCCGCGACCGACGACCTCGCCGTACCCCGCGCCGACCACGACCACCACGTTCCCGGCGCCGACGATGCCCGCGCCCGGCACGGCCCCCGCGCTCCCTCCGGGGCTCGCGTTGCCGAACGTGTGCGTGCCCATCGGCTCGTGGACCAAGCAGTTCGACAACGGCCTGCCCGCCAGCGGAACGGTGGAGATCGGCACGCCCTTGCTGTTCAACCAGTTTCCGGTGACCGACGGCGTGGTGGTCGCCAACGCCCCGATCGGCACGCTCAAGGGCACCGGCGCGATGACGTCGACCAACGACCTGAGCGTCGACGTGAGCAACGGCGCGATCCTCGCGAGCTACACGTGCAAGTTCACCGGCGCGAGCTGCAACCAGGGGAGCTGCACGATGACCAAGGGGGGCGTCGGCGGCTTCAAGCTCGTCAAGCGCTGAGCGATCGCGGCGCGCCCTGGCGAGCAGGATCCGTGCTCGCCGCGCGCCGATCGCCGCGCGAAAGGACCTCGTCATTTGCTCGCTCCGACGTTGACGGCGCCGCGGCGAGTGTTACGAGATCAGTGTTCCCTCTGCGTGGCCCGTAGGCGGCCTTCGATGGATCCCTCGTGAGTATGAACCGGGATCCGAACGTGCGTCGTTGCGCAAGCCCGGGGTCTTTCACCGGGAAGCCTGAAGGCGCACATCAAAGGGTCCCACCTAGCGCTCTAGCTAGGGGTTCATGCTGGCCAACACCTACGACCATCGCGGTACGGAACTTCTTCGGAACGGCTCGCAGCGATGCGGGCCGTTCGCTTTTTTGCGAATGGCCCCGCTGCGCGAGGCCTGCGACGGGGAGCGAGCGCCGCTCCCCCTCGTGCTCCCCCACCGCACGGCAAGACGTGGCTGGGTGCGGCCGTTGCGTCCGCTTCGTGCTCCCCACCGCACGGGAAGAAGCGGCTGCGTGCGGCCTGCGTCCGCTTCGTGCTCCCCACCACGCGCCAAGCCGAGGTCGCGCGAGGCCGTGAGGCGGGGGCAGGGCCGCGAAGGTGCGCCCCCAGCGCAGGGGGCGGGGGGCTGGTAGCTTTGGACGATGGACCCCAACGCCCACAAGCCGAAGGTCATCCTCCGCCACTGCGACGCGTACGACCCGGAGCGGATCCGCGCGATCGTCCGCGAGGGGCTCGACGAGCTCGGGCTTCGCCCTTCGGGGCGCGCGCTCGTGAAGCCGAACCTCGTGGCCGCGGGGCCGCTGTTCGAGCACGCGCACACGCGCCCGGAGTTCGCGGAGGGGGTGCTCCTCGCGCTGCGCGATCGCGACGGGGGCATGAGCGAGCTCGCGGTCGGTGAGCGCTGCGGCATCACGATCCCCTCGCGCATGGCGTTCGCCGACTCGGGGTTCGAGCCGATGCTCGAGCGGCTCGGGGTCAAGCGCTACTACTTCGAGGAGGAGCCGCAGGTCGAGATCCCGCTCACGCACGAGGGGCGCCTGCGCGACTACCTGTTCACGCCGGAGCCGGTGGCCAAGGCCGACTTCTTCGTGAACATCCCGAAATTCAAGGCGCACCCGTGGACCACGGTCACCTTCTCGATGAAGAACTACATCGGGATCCAGGACGATCGCCACCGGCTCATCGATCACGATCACCGGCTCAACGAGAAGGTCGCCGACCTGCAGCACGTCATCCAGCCTCGGTTCATCGCGATCGACGCGATCATCGCGGGCGAGGGGCGGATGCTCACGCCGAAGCCCTTCCGGCTGAACCTGATCGTCATGGGGAACAACCAGGCCGCCTTCGACGCGGTCTGCGCGCGCATCATCGGCGTCGATCCGCACGAGGTCGAGCACCTCGAGCTCGCGAGCAAGCGCGGCTTCGGCCCGCTCGATCTCGAGCACATCGAGCTGTCGGGGGACGTGACGTTCGACGAGGCGCGCGCCCGCGCCAAGGGCTTCCAGGTGGGGCTCGTGCGCGTCGAGAAGTACTTCGAAGGGTCGCAGATCACCGCGTACGCGGGGCCGCCGCCGGAGGCGGAGCACGCCGACTACTGCTGGGGAGGCTGCCCGGGCGCGATGGAGGAGGCGATCGAGATCCTGCGCCTCTTCGACCAGGCCGTCGACGCGAAGATGCCGCGCATCCACATCGTGTTCGGTGACTACCAGGGAGCCATCGACGCGAAGCCGGGCGAGAAGGTCGTCTTCATCGGCGACTGCGCCAAGTGGCAGGGCAACCTCGGCGGCGAGCTCGTGCAGCTGCGCAGCCAGTACCGGGATCGCAGCGAGAAGGATCCGCACCATGCAAAATCCGACGACATCTACGCGAAGATGGTCTCGGTGACCGCGAAGCTCGCGCTCTCGGGGGGCAAGCCGTACATCCGCCTCGACGGCTGCCCGGTCAGCGTCGCCGAGCAGGTGCTCACGCTGGTCGGGCTCACGCCGGGGGCGAAGAACCCCTACTTCGACCCGGAGCAGGTGATTGGCTACAACAAGGCGTACCTGCGCTGGCGCGCGCACACCTTGGCCCAGCGCCTCCGCGGCCAGCCGTACCAGCGCGCGGGGCACGCCGAGCGCGGCGACGGCGCGCCCGAGCTCCACAAGGACACGGCGAAGTACCTCGAGGGGGACGCCGAGGAGTAGCGCTCGCCGCTCACGTCTGCCGCGCGTCGACCTCGTCCGGCAGCTCGTTCTCGTCGCCTTCGCGGGGCGCCAGCGCCGCGCCGAGCGCCGGGCCGAGCTTCTCGAGCGCGGCGAGGAAGCGATCCAGATCGGGCGCCGCGATCGAGGCTCGGAGCTCGGCGACGATCGCGTCGAAGCCCGCGATCGCCTTCGGATCGACCCCGACGTCGCACACCACCTCGACGGTGCGCTCGAACATGGCGAGGTAGACGAGCACGCCGAAGCGGCCGCTCGTCTTCGAGATCCCCTGATCGACGAAGGCCGCGCGCGCGGCCGCGTGCACGTTGGCCGCCCGAAGGCGCGACGGGGTGAGCGCCCGTCGCAGCCAGGGGATCGTGCGCGAGGCGATGGCGCCGATCGCGTACGTCAGCGCCACGTCGATCACGACGAGGCTCCGCTCGATGGCGTGGGGGAGGTAGAGCAGCGCCAGCGCCGAACCGACCGCGAGGAGCGTGCCGGCGAGGGCGTCCGCGGCGCGGTAGTCGCCCGACACGCGCCGCAGCGTCACCACGACCTCGGCCGAGGTCTGCGCCTCGACCGCCTGGATCGCGCGCTTGGTCCGCTCCTTGGCGGCGCTGTCGAAGAAGGCTCGATCGCTCATCGGGCAAGCTCGTCTTGCGCGGCGGTCGGCCCCCTCACGAAGAGGCCGCGCCCTCTTGGACGAAGACGAGCGCCGCGTCCCACTCGACCGCGTCAGCCACGGTGAACGCGCCGAGGGGCGCCTTCACCTCGGCCATGCCGAGCGCCCTCATCGAGACGTCCCCCTTCGCGCGAAGCTCGAGGCCCCCCGCGCGATCGCGCAGCTCGACGAGCGCGAGCACCTTCTGCCCGCGCGCGCCGACCGCGATCTCGAGATCGCCGCGCGACTGTCTGCCGCTCGCGACGGCGATCACCTCGTCGATGCCCGCGAAGACCTCTTGGCGCAGGCGCTGGAGGATCAGGTCCGTCTCCCACGCCGAGAGCGCGCCCGGGTCGACCTTCCCCTTCTTGATCGAGCCGACGACCTCGATCGCCGCCACGGGCACCACGAGCCGTCCCCGCCACGTCTCGCCGTCGCGCTCGCCCTCGGCGCGCACGCCTCGGCAGCAGAGCTCGAGATCGTGGGCGAGCTTCGACAAGAACCCCTTGGCGCGGGTGCGCAAGACGAGCGAGCTCGCCGCGGAGTCGAGCGTGAGGTGGGGCACGGGCGAAGGATAGATCGCGCCGCGTCGGGTCGCTCAGGTGAAGATGATCTGCGCCCCCGCGCTCAGATCGTAGAAGTCGCCGGCGGTGATGACGTCCTTGATCTGAGGCAGCAAGTCCTTCTTCTCGCGCTTGAACATCTTCATCGCGAGCTCGCAGGCGTACAGCTCGACCCCCGACTCCTCGAGGATGCCCAGCATCTCGCGCACCGTCGGCAGGTCGAGCTCCTTCATCTGCTTGGTCATCATCGTGGCGGCGAGCGACTCCATGCCCGGCAGCCCCGCGACGATCGTCGGCATGGTGTTGGACGGGTTGCCGGCGAGGTTGACGTGCAGGTGATCGACCTTCGCCTCGGTGATCGCGTCGAGCCCCCAGAAGGTGAAGAAGATCATCGCGTCGATGTCGGACTGGCGGGCGGCGTTCGCGAGGATGAGCGACGGGAAGACCTCGTCGAGCCCTCCGTGCGAGCAGATGAGCGCGACCTTGCGTTGCGTGGTCTGGGCGATGGCGTTCATGGTTCGTCTCCGTCCCGTGAGGACGAGGGTGGGTGGTCTTCGAGCCCGAAGCTCAGAGGCAGCCGACCGGCTTCGGGATGCCGGCGATCTTCGCGACCGTGCGCGCCGGCGCCTTGGGAAACAGCGCGTACATCTCCTTGGTAGCGATGCCGAGCGCCTGCGTGATGCGGCGGATGTTCGGCGACGCCTTGGTCTCGAGGTACTCGCCGCGCGCGAAGTCGACGATCTTCCAGTGCGACTCGCCGAGCTCGAGCCCCTGGAGCCTCGCGAGGTTCTCGCAGAGCTCGCGGCTCCAGGCGTTCGCGTCGACGAGGTGACCGTCGGCCGTGTATGCGACGCCGTCGATCACGGCCGCGGCAGGCGCAGGCTCGCGCGGGA
>JAJXTK010000650.1 GCA_021783935.1 Myxococcales bacterium
TCTGCTTGGATCGTAAGCCCCGGAGTCGAACCGGGTCGGGTCACCACGCACCCTTCGAGGCGCCGCTACCCGCGGCCTTTCCGGTGGTGCTTACGACGCCTCGAGATAGAGCAAGCTCCGAGCCCACCCGAGAGCCCACTGCGCGCGAGCGAGAAGAACGGCCCACTTCACCCCCGGACGCACCGCCTGCGCGCGCACGCGCAGCCTCGCGCTGCGACGTGCATGTCGCGGCCGGCACGACCGAGGCGGTGCGCGGCGCGTCGTGCGAGGTGCCGCCGCGCACGACGTGGTCGACGCAGGCGCCCCGCGTCGAGCCGCGCCGTTCGGCTACTCGTCCATGCCCGGAGGAGGGGGCGCGAGCCCGGCGCCGCCGAGCCCGCCGGCGCGCGCGACGCCCGTCATGACGACGCGCACGATGCCCCCGATCACCGCCAGCGGCATCCCGGCGCGCCCCTCGAGCGCGTCGGCGCTCGCGATCGCGTAGCCCCACGTCGAGCCCGAGGGGGTGGGCGTGCTGAGGCCGCCGAGGATCGATCCGAGCAGCCTTCCGTAGCTGTCGGCGTCACCGTAGCTCGCCGACACGAGCCCCTTGCTCGGGTAGGTCGCGACCTTCGCCTTCGCCGTCGCGTCGGTCTCGAGCAGATCCTTGCCGTCGAGCACGCCGTCGAGGATCGTCGGCGTGCAGCCGAAGCAGGCGTCGAGGTAGAGGTAGCTCCCCTTGATCGCGTAGGTGACGATCGAGGGCTTGAGGGTGTCGGCGATCGTCCAGGTCTCCCCCTCGGCGCCGGCCTTCTTGTAGGGGGTCGTCTTGGCCTTGAGCGACGCGATCGACTTCCTCGCCGGCTTCGAGAGGCCGGCCAGGGCCGCCTTCGCCGAGGCCGCGTCGGTGAGCTCGACGCGCGCGAAGATCTCCGTGTCGGCGCTCGCAGCGCCCGGCGAGACGCCGCGCGTCGCCGTCGTGTACGCGAGCTCGTGCCCGAGCGCGGCCCCGAGCGCGCGGACGTTCTTCGAAACGTCGGCGGCGTCGGCGGCGGGGACCTTCTCGGCCTTCATCGCCTCGTCGACCCCCTCGTAGATCACGGGGCCGAGGCCGTCGGGCCAGCCCGCGACGGCGACCCCCTGCCCCTTCGGCATCGACAAGAGGGACTTCGCGTCGACCGTCGGATAGGCCGCGAGCCACTTGGAGAAGGTCCCCTTCGCGGTGACCTTCTCGGTGAAGAGGACGTCTTCGCCCTTCACGTCGGCCGTGAAGGTCACCTCGCCCATGTCGCCGAGCCCCGCGAGCAGCCCCTCGACGACCTTGTCGGCCTCGATCTGCGCCTTGCCGGGGATCTCCCCCTTGTACTTGGTCCACAGCCCGTCGAGGTACTTCACCGAGGGCTTCGAGAGCCGCTCGGTCAGGATGCGCGCCTCGAGATCGTGCTGCTGCGTGTCGACCTTCGCGGCGCGCGCGGCGACGTACTTGCCGACCCGATCGATCACCTCGGCCGCGTCGGCGGCCACGATCTGATCGCCGATGACCGCGATGGCCCCGCCCTTGGCGCCGGTGGGCTCGTAGATGGGCGCGCCGAGGGCCTTGGAGGCCTTCGACTTGAGCTTGCCGGCCTTGGCGGCCGCGGCGAGCGCGGTGTCGGCGAGCTCGGTGTCCTTGAGACGAGCGGCGCCGATCGCGTGGAAGTTGTCCTCGAACTTCTCGTCCTTGATCGCCTTGGCGACGTCGCCGATCGCGACGAACACGAGCGCGCCGTGGGGATCGATCGCCTTGAGCACCTTCTTGGCGTTCTCGTCCTTCGCCTCGCCGAGGAGCGTCTCGTACGGCGAGCTGCCGACCTCCTTGCCGAAGCCGGCGCCGTCGGCGGCCCGCTTCACGAACGCGTCGGGGTCCTTCAGGTCGATCTCGTTGAGCAGGTCGTCGGGGGCGGGCACCTCGAGGAGCGGCGACTTCTTCGAGGGCTTGTCGTCCTTCTTGGCCTCCTCCGTCTTCTGCTTCTTGCAGGTGCACCCCACGCCGCCGAAGGCGACGAGCGCGCCGGCGACGAGCGCGACGTGGGCCACGCGAGGGAGACCAGGCATCGGGAACGACGAGCTTCGCTTCATGGGCGCGGGAGGTTTTCGCAAGTCGCGCGAAAACGCAAAGCCCGAGCGCGAAGGCCCTCGGCGCCGTACCGTCCCGGGCGTGCCCGCAGGGGCGCTCGTCAGTCGATTTCGAGCAGCACCGCGGTAATGTTGTCCTTGCCGCCGCGCTCGTTGGCGAGGTCGATGAACCGATCGACGGCCGAACCGCCGCCGAGCGAGGCGATCACGGGGATCTCGGCGGTGCGCAGGTAGCCGTGCAGGCCGTCGGAGCAGAGCAGGAAGCGGTCGCCCGGCTCGAGGCGCACGAGCGAGGTGTCGACCTGCACGTAGTCGCGGTTGCCGACGGCGCGCGTGATGACGTTCTTGTGGCGCGAGCGCCGCGCCTCTTCGAGCGTGATGATCCCCTCGCGCAGCTGCCAGGCGATGAGCGTGTGGTCCTCGGTCAGCTGCGAGGCCTCCCCCTGGCGCACTTGGTAGATCCGCGAGTCGCCGACCTGCGCGGTGACCGCGTACTCTCCGAGCACCAAGAGGGCGCTCATGGTGGTGCCCATGCCGCTCTTGCCCCGATCGAGCTCGGCGAGCGAGAAGACCATGTAGGTCGCCCCCTGGAGCGCCGACTCCATCAGGCGCAGAGCGGCGTGGATGTCCTCTTCTCGCAGGGGCTCGACGAGCGGCGACAAGCTCGGCTTGCCCTGCTTGACCATGGCGAAGGCCGCCTCGACCCCTTCGCTGCTCGCGACCTCGCCCGCCGCGTGCCCCCCCATGCCGTCGGCGACGATGTAGACGCCGACCTCGTCGTCGATCAGGAACGCGTCCTCGTTGAGCGACCGGCGCCGCCCGACGTCGCTCCTGCCAAACGAGTGCACGTCCATCGCTTTTCCTGCGTTTATCACCTCTGGCCGCCGGTCGCACCACGCCTTTCGGGCCGGCAGGACGCGCGCAAGCGACGCGCCGAGGGGCTCGACCGCCCCCGCCACCCGCGAACACCCGGCGAGCGCCTCCGAAGGACGGCACCTCGGGGGCGCGACGATGGACGTTTCTTGACGGTATGCGCGCGCGCGGTCGACAATCCGACCGGCGTGCCGCCAGCGTCCGGTTGCCGCTTCCCCCTTCGCCCCAAGAGGACTCCGTGCCGAAGAGCCTGCTCGCCGTCGACGACAGCGTGACGATGCGGAAGGTCATCGAGATGACCTTCGCGGGTGAGGACCTCCGGGTCACCACGGTGGCGGCGGCGAAGGACGCGCTCGCGGCGATCCGTAGAGACCGCCCGGATCTGGTGATCGCCGACCTGTCGCTCGACGGCTACAGCGGCTACGACCTCTGCCGCGCGATCAAGGACGAGTTCCAACGGATCCCGGTCGTCATCCTGTCGTCGAAGCAGAACCCGTACGACCCCTCCAAGGGGCAGGCCGCGGGCGCCGACGCGCAGATGGACAAGCCCTACGACTCGGGCAAGTTCATCGACCTCGTGAAGAAGGTGCTCGCGCAGGGGGTCTCCGTGGCCCCCGCGGCCATCGCGGTGCAGCCTGCGGTCGGCG
>JAJXTK010000651.1 GCA_021783935.1 Myxococcales bacterium
CCCCGCTCGCGCAATTTGCCCGGGCGCGTCTAGAAGTTGAGGTCCTCGTCGATGTCGACGCCGAGGTCGAAGTGCAGGGCGCGGACGGCCGCGCGGTAGTGGCGGAGCGCCCGACGCAGCTCTCGGACGCGGGCGTAGAGGAGCGTCGCGGCGCGCAGCGAGGGGGCCCCACCCTCGTCTGGATCGAAGGGTTGGCCAACGGTCTCGTGCTGGGCCCGAAGTGCTCGCGCGGCGGCGGCAAGCGCGGCGTCGAGCGCGTAGAGGACGGCGAGCTCGGGGGCGAGGTGCAGCTGCTGAATGGTGGGCGTCACGGGGCCTCCTGTTCGAGGAGCGCCTGCTGGACGGAGTCGGCGTCGACGCCCTTCTTGCCGGCCGAGGCGGCGGCGAGCATGGCGCCGAGTGCAAGGCTCTGGACGATGCGCGGCACGCCGCGCGAGTGCTGGAAGAGGAGGGTGACGGCGTCGGGCTCGAAGAGGGCGCGTTGGGCGCCGCAGGCGCGTAGGTGCTTGTCGAGGAAGATGGCGACGTCGCTCTCGGAGAGCGCGCGCAGGCGGACGCGGACCGTGATCCTTTGGGCGAGCGCGTAGTGGGCGGGTTCGGTCATTCGCTCGCGCAAGAGTGGTTGTCCGGCCAGCACGAGGGCGAATGGGCTCTTCTTGTCGAGCGCATCGGCGGTGAGCAGGCGCAGGTCTTCGAGTGAGGCATCGGGCAGCAGGTGCGCCTCGTCGATGATGACGACGGTGCGCTTGGGCAGACCGCGCAGGTGGGCCACGAGCTCGTGTGCGGTCTCGCCCTTGAAGCGATGTGCGCGCAGTCCGATCTTCGCGACGAGGCTCGAGAGCAAGCTGAAGGGGCCGAGGCTCGAGAGGGCCGAGTAGACGACCAGGTAGGCGGTGGGATCGAGCTCGCGTGCGAGGCTCGCGAGGACGGTGGACTTGCCCGCGCCGCTCTCGGCCGACAAGAGCGCGATGCCGTCGCGATCGATCGCGAAGCGCAGGCGCTCGAGAGCTTCCTTGAGGCTCTGGTGGTGCAGGAGCGCGGGGGCCGTCGACGCTCTGCGGGAAGGGGGAGCGGTGGAGCTTGAAGTGGTCTTCGACGAAGCTCATTGCGGCGGTGGTAGCGCTCGTCGAGCCACGCGTGCCAGAAGGCGTTGAGCTCGGCGAGCGTCGGCGGCTCCTTGCGCAGCCGGACCTCGACCTCGAAGGCCTCTTTCACCGTGCGGTTGAAGCGCTCGATGATGCCGCGCCCCTCGCTGACGTAGGGCTTGCTGTGCACCAGGTCGATCTCGAGCTGGGAGCACGCGAAGTGGAATCGCCGCGCCTGATAGCCGGGCCCGTTGTCGACGTAGATCCGCCTCGGCGTGCCCCACGCGGTGCACAGAGCGCCGAGCGCGCGGCGCACGGCCATCAGATCCTCGCTCATGCCGTAGCGCGAGTCCGGCACGTAGCGCGAGCAGTGGTCGATGAAGGCCTCGAGCTCGCCACGGCGGATCTCGCCGCTGTCGGTGCGCACCCAGGGGCCCGCGTGGACGTCGCCGACCACGAAGTCGAGCGGCTGCGGGAAGCTGAGTCGCACGTGCCGCTTGGTGCCGAGCACGTGCATCATGCGGCGACTGGCCGCCTGCTTGTCGAGGTGGCGGTCGAGCGTCGAGCGCTTGAGCGCTCCGGCGGCCACCTCGCCGGCGCGCTCCACGATGTCGATGAGCGTCGGCGTCGAGCGCGAGGGCTCCTCCTTGCGCAGCTCGATGACGCGCGCGAGCGCCGCGGGTGACAGGCTGCGCGTCTCGCCCTTGTCGCTGCGCTCGGAGCGCATCAGCCCGCGCAGCTTCGTGGCCTCGTAGCGCTCGACCCATCGCTCGAGCGTGCGCAGCGACACGCGCACCAGCTCGCCGTCGGGACGCGTGTGCTCTTGGTCGGCGACGGCGCGCAGCAACATCCGACGCGCGCTCGCCGGAGCCTCGACCGCCTCTGCGATCAGCCGGTAGCGAAAGAGCGCGCCGTCGAGCCTCGGGTCGTCGTCGCCGTGATCGCCCACGCCGTCGACGCTACAGACCGCACCCCGGTGGCCCGATCGCCATCGCCGGGGAGAGGCGCCGCGGCTCCGAAACCAGGTGCACGACGTCGCCGTGGGCGCGGTGCTGCCACTCGAGTACCCGACCGAGCCCCGTGCGCGAGACCAGCTCGACGCCGTGCCGGACCAGCGCGGCGCCGAGCGCCTCGAGGCCGACCAGCACCCGCGCGGCGGCCGCGTCCATGACGCTCGCGCCCACGCCGACGGCCGTCTCCTGCTCGATCCGCTGCGCCAGCGACAACAGCGCCGAAGGCTCTGCGAGCGCCGCGACCCACGCCGTCCAACGCCGCGCGCTCGTTGCGCTCGACGTCGCGCGCGCCGCCGCCTTGCCCGCGCTCTCGCGGCCGATCGCCACCGCCGCCACAACCTCGGCGACCACGTCGAGCTGGTACTGCCGATGCGGGTAGTGCTCCGCCGGGTAGCAGGTGACCGACCGCGCGCACGACGAGCACTTCGACCGCGACAGCCAGCGCGCGACTCGCTCGACCGAGCCCGCGACCACCCCGGCGACGACCGCGAAGACCAGCCGCCAGCCATTCCACCATGACGACGCGCCGCAGAAGCGACACGCCGCCGGATGCGCGGGCCGCAGGGGCCGTGGCGGGTCGCAGGCGCCGGCGAGCTGCACGATGGCCATCACCACCGCTACGCTCGATCCCAGCACGATGGCCAAGATCGGACGCAACGAGCCCTGCCCCTGCGGCAGCGGCAAGAAGTACAAGAAGTGCTGCGAGGCCGCCCAGAGCGCGTCCGCGGCGCCCGTCACCCCGAGGCTGAAGCTCAGCGACTGGATGCCCGTCGAGGACGACCCCGACCTGCTCTCCAACAGCATCGTCCACCTCGTGCACGAACGGCGCTTCGACGAGGCGCTCGCCGCCTGCGAACGCCTACGTGTCGAGTGGCCCGACATGCCCGACTGGCTCGAGCGCTCTGGCGCCGTCCACGAGGCCCGCGGAGATCTGCCGCTCGCCCGCGACTTCTACCAACGCGCACTCGACTTCACAGAGCTCCCCGAGCAGCGAGACGGATTCGACGAAGACGGACGCGACTTCTTCCGAGAGAAGCTCGCGAGCCTCGATGCACGCATCGCGGAGCGATGACGGCGAAGAGCTGCCGCGGCCTCGCAGGCGAAGCTCGCTGGTGGCGCTGACGTCCGAGCCCCGCGCACCCGAACGCCGCCGAGGAGATCAGCGACAGAGATCTCGAGCCAAGACCAGTCAGATTGCGTGAGCGGCGACAGCTTGCTTGAGAGGATCGTGGTCGCGTCACCCAACCGAGACCCTTGCGAATCGCCTCGCCGCCGAAACTGAACTCGGTCGTGTCGTGTACGATCAGGATCGTCGAGCAAGGCGCGTCGACGATCCGATCGCGTGAGGCTCGCGCGTGCCCAGCGAGCAGCTCGCGGTAGTCGACCGCGTCGTTTTCGAGCAGGCCGTAGAGGCCCTGCAGCTCCGCATCGGAATCGACCATCTTCGGGAAGGATGCCTGGGGAGCCGCCGCCCAGCGACGCCCCACGGCCTGCACCCGCGCGGTGCGCGTCGAA
>JAJXTK010000652.1 GCA_021783935.1 Myxococcales bacterium
GGTTGTCGCGCATGACGGCGGCGCGCACCTCCACGGCCACGTCGGCGCTGAGGGCGCGCCGGATCGCGGCGAGCGCCGTCGCGAACGCGCCGTCGACGCCCGCGATCGCGTCGTGGGTCGGCGCGTCGGCCCCGTGGAGGTCGATCACGAGCCGGTCGACGCGCGCGCCGAGGATCGCCGCGCCTCGCTCGCCGTCGACGAGGCCGCGCCCGTGGCCGACGAGCGTGACGCGCTCGAGGCCATGCGCGCGCGCCCTCCCTACGATCTCCGGCAGCTCGTCGCGCAGCGTCGGATCGGGCCCGCCGAGGAACGCCTCGCGCGCGCCGAGGAAGCGCGCGCGCTCGAGCGCACGCTCGATCGCGTCGAGCGCCGGCGTGCTCGACGGGGTGCAGGCGAGGCAGCCGTCCGCCGCGCCGCCGCCGACCTCGATCCACGCGAGCTGCTGCATGGAATCCAGGAGTCGCTGCGCGTTCCACTTCATGCGCATGACCTCGCCGGGTTCGAACTCGGGCGTGCGGATGACGCTCTCTTGCTCCAGCACCTCGCCCGGGATCTCGAACGGCGGCGCGACGAACCACCCGTGCTCCTCGCAGTCGCGGAAGAGCTGTGTGCCGGGGAAGGGGATCGCGTGCTGGAGGAGCGGCCAGGCGCCGTGCTGCTCGAAGAGCATCGTCGCGAACTCCAGCGTGCGGTTCATCTGCCGCTTGGTCTCGCCGGGGACGCCGACGATGTAGTGGACCTGAAGCGGCATGCGCCGCGCCTCGCAGATGCGCGCGATCTCGACGACCTTCGAGATCTTCAGCTTCTTGCCGATCAGCTGACCGAGGATCTCGGGGTCGCCCGACTCGGCCGACACGGTGATCTTCGTGTTGCCGGCGACCTTGATCGCGGCGACCGCCTCGTCGTCGAGCAGATCGGCGCGGTAGCCGTTGACGGCGTCCCAGGCGATGCGCTGATCGCCCATGAACGACACGAGCTCGCGGAAGCGCTTGCGGTCGACGTTGATGTTGTCGTCGAGGAACATGAAGCGATCGACCCCGAAGCGAGCGCGCAGCGCCGGGAGCTCGCGCCGGAGCCAATCGATCGAGTGCGCGCGCCACGGGAGCCCCATCACCTGGTTGGTGCAGAAGCTGCATCGGTAGGGGCAGCTGCGGCTCGTCATCAGCGGCAGCTGCCGCTCGACCAGATGGTACTCGTGCACGAGCTCGGCGCGGATCGCCTCGGCCTGCACGGCGAACCACTCGTCCATGTCGAGCAGGTCGAAGGCCGGCGGCGGGTAGTCGTCGATGCTCGGCGGCGTAGGCGGCTCGGCGGGGTTCCATGCGAGCGCGCCGGTCGGTTCGCGCACGCACAGGCGCGGCAGCCCCGCGGGGCTCTCGCCCGCGGCGAGGCGCGCGAAGAGCGCGGGCAGCGACGGCTCGGCCTCCCCCACGGCGATCCAGTCGGCCGCGGGGACGACGCCGAGGGCGCGCCGCGCGTCGTAGGGGAAGTAGTTCATCCCGCCCACGTGGAAGTCGCAGAGGCCGAGCGGCGTCTCGGGCAGGCGCCCGCGAATCGCCGCCGTCGTCGCCGCGATGAGCGTCTCGTGCGGCCGGTTCATCTCCGAGAACATCGTGAGCGCGACGACGACGATCGCCCGGCCGCCCGCGCCCTCTTCTACGACGCGCTCGACCTCGCGCGCGACCTCCTCGACCTCGGCGCCGAGGTGGCGGAAATCGCCGCCGTCGGGCCTGAGGTTGAGCCTCCCCGTCATCGACAGCGCGTCGACGACATGGACATCGAAGCCGCGCGCGCGCAGGAACGCCGCCCCTGACAACAGGCCGATCGCGCTGAACGTCGGGTAGTGCGCGAAGACGCGAGGCAGCCGAATCGGCGGCCAGACCAGGACGACCCTCACGGCGCGCTCCCGCGCTCGAGCATCCCCCATTGTGTCATGGCGAGGGGCGCTCCTCGACGCGCATGAGCTTGAGGAGCCACTGGTTGGAGGTTTGGCGGTTGACCGGCCGGTGCGCGTCGATGCGGAAGCGGAAGCGCTCGAGGAACTCGAGCAGCTGCAGGCTCGACCAATTGCGGTAGTGCTCGTGGCCGACCGGCGCGTGGTCGTCGGCGAAGCGCACCTGCTCGGGGGTGCGCAGCATCCCGAAGACCACGCTGTCGCACACGTAGAGGATCCCCTGCACGCGCAGCGCGCGCTCGATCACATCGAAGGCGCGCTCGAGGTCGCGAAAGTGATTGAGCGACCTGAAGACCAGGACGTAGTCGAAGCTCCCGGGCGCGACGTCGAGCTCCTCGATGCTCCCTTGCCGCAGCGTGCTCGCCGGCACCGCCGCGCGGAAGCGCGCGAGGGCCGCCGCGTCGGGGTCGAGCCCCTGGTACTGGATGCGCCCGCTCGCGATCCCATCGGCGATCTCGTCGCGGTAGGGCTGCTCGCCGCAGCCGACGTCGAGCACGCGACCGTGCGCGCGGGAGACCTCCTTGCGTAGCCAGCGCTCCTCGCGGAAGAAGGGGGGCTCGGGGTCGACCTCGAAGGCGCCCGGGCAGCTCGCTCGTTCGGGGCAGCGTGCGCAGCTCGCGTGCTCGCGGGCGCGCCGCACCCCCTCGTTGAACTCGACGAGGGCCGCCGTGTCGGTGACGTCGAGGTAGATCTGCTCGAGCTCGCGCTTGGTGCGGCGGATCTCCGCGTCGGTGAAGTCGGAGGTCGGCGAGTGGAAGCGCGTGGCCACGCCGTCGCGCAGCAGCACGAGGTCGCGCACCGGATCGGCGCCGCGCAGGCGCGTGAGGATCGGGCAGCTCGCGTCCGCGGTCGGCCAGAGCGCCCCGAGCGCCTCGACGTGCTCGAAGTTGAACGAGTTCGCGCGCACCGCGCGCGTCGGCCTGAGCGTCGCCTCGCCCCAGGCGTCGAGCAGCGCGCGCGGCGCGCCGGGGCACGTCGCCTCGTGCACGCACTCCTGACACGGGAAGGGGTGCGCGCGCCCCCCCTCGGGCTCCCGCACGAGCGCAGCGCCGCCCGCTTCGGGGCCGTACGCGCGGGCCCCCCAGCGCAGGAGCTCGTCGCGCTCGTCGGCGCGGGCGCCGAGCATGCACGGCGCGAAGCCCTCCCAGCCCCCCGAGAGCTCGGGCGCGCGCGCGGCGAGGCGATCGAGCGCCGCGACGACGCTCGTCGCCGCCTCGGGGGAGGGGAGCTCGTCATCCTCGAGCCCCGCGAGCGGCGCGACGAAGCGCAGGCCGATCGACGCGTGGCGCGGCAGCTCGGCGACACGATCGGCGAGGGCGACGAGCGCCCCTTGGTTGCGCGCGACGACGGTGCAGGCGACCTCGAGCCGCATCGACGGCGAGGCCTCCGCGGCGAGCGCCGACAGCCCCGAGAACGCCTGGTCGAACGCCCCGTCCACGCCCGCGAGCGCGTCGTGCGTCGCGGCGTCGGGCCCGTGCAGCGCGACGCGCACGTAGCGAACCGCGGCGGCGAGCAGGCGCGCGCGCACCTGGGGGTAGGCGAGGGCACGGCCGCTCGTCACGACGCCCGCGCCGAGCCCCGCGCGCGCAGCGAGCGACAGCAGCGCCGCGAGGTCGGGCCGGACGAGCGGCTCGCCGCCGACGAAGACGGCGAGCTT
>JAJXTK010000653.1 GCA_021783935.1 Myxococcales bacterium
GCGGAGAGCAGGCTCGCGCCGCCGAGGGCAAACGCGCCGTCGACCGCCGCGCCCGCCTGCTGCACGCGCGTGTCGGTGGCCCCTCGGCCGGCCGCGGACGACCCTGCGGCCCGCAGCACCACGGACGGCGGTGCGTCTGCCTGGCGGGTCGGCGGCGGCGCGGCGTCGTGAACGGGCTCGGCCGGCGGCGTCGCAGCGGCGGGGGCGCCTCGCACGCTCGACGCCACGGTGATCGCCGCGCACGCGACGGCAATGAGGACCAAGACGGGATCTCGTGCCTTCATGAGAGGTCGCTCCTCGCTCGCGGGGCCGCCGAGGCACGGCCGGGGCTCGCCCCCGAGGCAGCCGGGCCTGACATCGGGCCGCACCGACGCGGCGGGATCGCGCGCGGTGCTCGGCTCGTACGGCACGACTTGGGGCGAGCGCGTGCGCCCCGTCACGAGGGGGCCGCGGGGCGCGAGACGAGGTCGACGTCGCGTGCCTTGCCGCTCCAGGGCTGCCGCGGCGGCCGCCCCGCTCACTGCTCCGGCGGCCGCAGCTCCTGCCACGATGCGAGCGGCGGGGTGACGCGCGCGCCGCGCGCCAGCACGAGCGCCCCGAGCGCGCCGACCGTGAACGCGATCGCGCGCATGGGCGTGTCGAGCTGGCCGCGCGACAGCACGGCGAGCGACATCGCCGCCGCGAGCGGCAGCTCCGAGCGACGCACGCCGACGAGCGCGGCGACGCCGAGCGCGATCGACGACAGCTCCGCGAAGGCGAGCGGCAGCAACGCGAGGCGATGATCGGGCTCGAGCATGCGCAGCTCGGTCGCGGTGTCGGCGAGCGGGATCCAACTCGGCATCGGCCCCGTGCCCTGCACGCGCAGCGACAGCGCGTGCTGAACGGCGTCGCGCAGCGTGCCGGTCTCGGCCTGGGGCGTTCGCACCGCCCACGTCGCCAGCCCGAAGGCCAGCGCCGCCAGCACGGCCGTCGTCGCGGCGGCGCGCACGCCAGGCTGCCGGGCGAGGTACACGATCAGCATCGCCGCCGCCGAGAGCTCGGCGGCGATCGAGATCGTGGCCAGCGTGCGCGCACTTGGCGCAATCGCGGGCTGACCGTGGCGCGCGGCGCTCCACACGATCGCCCACGCGCCCACCCGCGCGACACCTGAGACCGTGAGCATCGCGAGCTGCGCCCCGAGCGCGCGCGTGCGCGGGGGGGAGAGCGCCTCGATGGTCCCGGCCAGGGCCACCCACAGCGCGCCGGCGGCGAGCACGAGCAGCACCTCTTCTTCGGCGGCGTTGCCGAGCGCCGCGGCGCCGAGGGCGACGACGAGCCCCGCGCCGAACGTCGCCACGAGCCGCGTGCCGATCGCGGTGCGCGGCGAGGGGACCGCCGCCACCACCAGGCTCACGATCGCCGTGATGCCGAGCACCGCCGCGGCGACCGAGATCGCGCCGCCCCCCCACAGCCACAGGCGCACTTGCCGCTCGTTGCCGACGCCGACCCACCCCGGGCCAAGGAGGCTTCCGAGCGCGTTCGCGCACGCCGTCGCGATCGCGACGACGGGCAGCAACGAGACCGAGAAGCGATCGCGCCGCGACCACGGCGGCACCTCGTCCTGGTCCGGGGACGAGGTGCGCGCGGACCTCGACGAATCGGGCGCAGGCTCCTGCGACTCCTCGCCGCTCGCGTCACGCCCGGCGTTCAGGGGCGGCACGGGTCGGCGCTCGGCTCGACGTGTGAGGGCGCGATCACGCCTCGCGCCATCCCTTGTGCTCGAGCTCGCCCTGGAGCGCCTTGAGCGCGGACTCCTCGAGCAGCTGCTGCATCGTCTGGCCGCCCGCCTCTTCGATGATCTGGTCGTCGTACTCGTCGGCGATGAGCGCGACGTCGCGGAGCGTGGTGACGATCTCGTCCTCGGCGAGCGCGTCGCCGCCGAGCAGCGTGTGGCCGAAGGTGACGCACGAGCCGTCGCGCACGAAGCCGAACGCGCCGAAGCGCATGCGGGCGTTGAGGCGCAGCAGCTTCATCGCGAGGTCCGGGGTCATCTCCACGCCGCGCGCGAGCTGCGCGACGAAGCGGATGATCGCCCGATCGCCGCCCCAGTCGACGACCATGATGTAGACGTAGGCGCTCCCTTGGCGCACGACGAAGAAGTTCTCGTCGATGCGCTGGAAGGCGGGGCTGCGCGAGAGCACCTGGCTGAGCAGGCTGCAGGAGAGTCGGACGGCGTCGTTCACGGCGTCGCAGCCTAGCAGGCCGTGGCGCCTCTCCGAAACAGCCTGCGCATCTCCCGATCCATCTCTCGTTTGGACGAGCGATCAACCCGACCTGCCGACTGTCACCGCTGCCGCAGGCCGCCTCCCAACGGCCTGCTGGGCGAAGTCCGCGCGGACCGAGGAGATCGCTCGCGCGGGGCCCGCTCCCCGGCCCAACGCGACGCCTCCGACGTTGCTCCCCCAGAGCAGCCGGGGAAACGTCCAGCCCATGCAGCAGCACTCGTGGCGCCCGGTCCCGCCCTCGGCGGTCGGCATCACCCTCGAGCAGCACATCGCGCAGCAGATGGCGATGTCGCCCGGAGCGACCGGGCACTTCACCGCGCTCCTCTACCAGATCATGCTCGCCGCGAAGCTCGTCGACGCGCGCGTTCGCCAGGCCGGGCTCGCCGACGTGCTCGGCGTCACCGGCGACACCAACGTGCAGGGCGAGCGCGTGCAGAAGCTCGACGTCGTCGCCAACGAGATCTTCTGCACGATGCTCAAGCGCGGCATGCGCACGTGCGCGATCGCGAGCGAGGAGCTCGATCACGCGATCGTCCTCGATGGGGGCGGTCGCTACGCGGTCGCGATGGACCCGCTCGACGGCTCGTCGAACATCGACTGCAACGTCACGATCGGGACGATCTTCGGCGTCTGGCGGCGTCGCAGCGAGTCGATGGAGCGCGGCCACGAGGGCGACCTCCTGCAGCCCGGCACGGCGCTGCGCGCGGCCGGCTACATCGCGTACGGCTCGAGCACCATGTTCGTCTACTCGACCGGCCCGCGCTTCGGGGTGCACGGCTTCACGCTCGACCCGCACATCGGCGAGTTCTTCCTCTCGCACGAGGACATCCGCGTCCCCAAGCGCGGCAACACCTACTCGGTCAACGAGGGGAACAGCTCGAAGTGGGAGCCCTCGATGCGCCGTTGGGTCGAGCACCTCAAGCAGGAAGACTCGGCGACGCAGCGCCCGTACGGTGCGCGCTACGTCGGCTCGCTCGTCGCCGACGCGCACCGGACGCTCGTCAAGGGGGGCATCTTCGCCTACCCCGCCGACACGAAGTCCCCGAAGGGGAAGCTGCGCCTCCAGTACGAGGCCAACCCCATGGCCTTCATCTTCGAGGCCGCCGGAGGGCGCGCGATCACGGGTCGAGCCGCGGCCCCCGGCGCGTCCAACCGGGTGCTCGAGGTTGTGCCCGAGTCGCTCCACGATCGCACGCCGCTCGTCCTCGGATCGCCCGACGACGTCGACACCTTCGAGCGCCTCCTCGTCGAGAGCGGCGCGTGAGCTCGCTCGCCGTCGAGCCGGTCTCCCGCATCGTCGAGCGCCTCGATCGCGCCATCGCGCCGCTCGGCGCCGATCGCGTCG
>JAJXTK010000654.1 GCA_021783935.1 Myxococcales bacterium
CGCTCTACAAGGGCTTCGCGATGATGAAGGAGCTCGGGGTCACCGATCGGCTGCCGCGGCTGGTCATCGCGCAGGCCGAGAAGGCGAACCCGATGGTGCGCGCCGTGCGCGCCGGCCTCACGAACGTACCGCCCATCAAGGCGGAGCCGACGTTGGCCACGGCGATCCAGATCGGCGCCCCGGTCTCGGCGCCGCGCGCGATGCGGGCCCTTCGCGCGCTCGACGGCGTCGCGATCGACGCGACCGAGGACGAGCTCTCCGACGCGTGCGCGCGCGCCGACGCGACGGGCATGTACACCGACCCGCACACCGGCGTGGCCCTCGCGGCGCTCTTCAAGCTGCGCGCGCAGGGGACCATCAAGGAGCAGGACCGCGTGGTCGTCGTCTCGACCGCGAGCGGGCTCAAGTTCACCGAGTTCAAGGTCGGCTACCACGATCGCAGCCTCGCAGGCGTCGACGCGCGGCGCGCCAACGCGGCGGTCGAGCTCCCGCCCGACTTCGGCCAGGTGGTCGACGCGATCGCCCGGCGCATGGGCTGACGGCGATCATCGCTCCGAGCGCGCGCGCCGACGCCGAGCGGCGGGAGGTCGTGCCGAGCCTCCTGCAGGCACGACGCGTTCGCGCACCCCTCGCGGCGCACGCGCGTTGCATGCCGCCGACGAGCTTCGACGCGAAGTCGCGGCTCGGCAGCGGCAGGGCTTTGGGCGTGGCCCGCGCGCTGCTACCCCTTCGCCATGCCCTCGCCCGCCAACCAGCTCCGCGGTCCGCTCGTCCTCCTCATCCTCGACGGCTTCGGCGAGCGCAAAGCGACCGCCGACAACGCCATCACGCTCGCCAAGACGCCGCGCCTCTCCGCGCTGCGCGCGCGCTACGCGTGGACGACGATCGGCACGAGCGGCCCCGAGGTCGGCCTGCCGGAGGGGCAGATGGGCAACAGCGAGGTCGGCCACTTGAACTTCGGGGCCGGGCGCGTCGCGCAGATGGACATCTCGCGGATCGACTGCGCCGTGGCCGACGGCACCCTCGCGAGCAACCCCGAGATCGGCAAGGCGATCGCGGGCGCGAAGGCGAAGGGGGGGCGGCTGCACCTGCTCGGCCTGGTGAGCGACGGCGGCGTGCACTCGTCGCTCGAGCACCTGCTCGCGCTCATCGACGCGGCCGCAGCGGGCGGCGTGAAGGTCGTCGTGCACGCGTTCCTCGACGGGCGCGACACCCCGCCGCGCAGCGCGGCCGGCTACCTCGAGCGAGTGCAGAAGAAGCTCGAGGGCAAGGGGATCTTCGGCACGATCGGCGGCCGCTACTGGGGGATGGACCGCGACAAGCGCTGGGAGCGCGTCGAGCGCGCCTTCGGCGGCATCGTGCGCGGCGCGGGTGGGCGCGGCGACAAGCCCGTCGCGTCGAGCGCCGCCGTCGCGCTCTCGGAGGCGTACGCCGCGGGCCAGAACGACGAGTTCGTCGAGCCGCGCGTGGTCGCGGGCTACGAAGGGACGCGCCCCGGCGACGCCGCGCTGTTCTTCAACTTCCGCCCCGATCGCGCGCGCGAGCTGAGCGCAGCGCTCACGCAGGCGAGCTTCGACGGCTTCGATCGGGGCGCGGACTTCAAGCCCCCCTTCTCGCCGTACGTCTGCATGACCCAGTACGAAGAGAGGCTCGGCCTGCCGGTCGCCTTCCCGAAGCCCACCTTCGAAGACACCTTCGGCGAGCTCGTGGCGAAGGCCGGCATGAGGCAGCTGCGCTGCGCCGAGACCGAGAAGTACGCGCACGTGACCTATTTCTTCAACGGCGGCGTCGAGCAGCCGTACGAGGGGGAAGACCGCATCCTCATCCCCTCGCCCAAGAGCGTGAAGACGTACGACGAGAAGCCGGAGATGAGCGCCCCCGAGGTGACCGACGCCGTCGTGAGGGCGCTCGAGGACAAGGACTACGACGTCGTCATCGTGAACTACGCCAACTGCGACATGGTCGGTCACACCGGCGTGCTCGCGGCCGCGATCGCCGCGGTCGAGGCGGTGGACGCGGGCGTCGGCCGCATCGTCGACGCCGCGCTCGCGAAGCACGGCGCCGTGCTCGTCACGGCCGATCACGGCAACGCCGAGCAGATGCTCGACGAGACCACCGGCGCGCCGTTCACGCAGCACACGACCAACCGCGTGCCGTTCCTCTACGTGCGCCCCGGCCACGAGAAGGCGCGCCTGCTCGGCGACGCGCGCATCGCCGACGTCGCGCCGACGATGCTCAGGCTGCTCGGGCTGGCGCAGCCGAAGGCGATGACCGGGCGGGTGATGATCGAGGAATGACCCCGTCACGCCTCGGCGCGCGGCGCCAGGGGCGCGTGCACGAGCTCGATCCCGAGCTTCTGGGCGAAGTCGAAGATCTTCTGCTCTCGGTAGAACTCGCCGAACACGATGCGCTTGATGCCGGCGTTGGCGATCATCTTGAAGCACGAGAAGCACGGCGAGGCGGTCACGTAGATCCACGCCCCCTCGATGCGCACGCCGTTACGGGCGGCCTGGATGATGGCGTTCGCCTCCGCGTGGATGGTGCGCACGCAGTGGCCGTCCTCCATGAGGTGCCCGTCCTCGTCGCAGTGGGCGAGGCCGTGGATCGAGCCGTTGTAGCCGGTGGCCAGGATGCTCCGCTCGCGCACGATGACGGCGCCGACGTGCTTGCGATCGCAGGTCGCGCGCGTGGCGACCTCGCGGCCGATGTTCATGAAGTACTCGTCCCAGCTCGCGCGATGCGACATGGCCCGGCGATAGCGCTGCCTCGGTCGCGCGAGAACCTCACCCCTCGCGCGCCCTCTTGCGCCTCTTCGGGGGCTCGCTGGCCGCCGCCGGCGAAGGGGGCCGGAGCTCGGGCGCGGGCGCCCCGACCATCGCGCGCAGCGAGGCGAGCTGATCGCGAAAGGCCCGCTCCCCGTCGACCGGCGGCGTCTCGAGCACGCCGACGACGCGCTCGAGGCGCGGGTCGTTCATCAGGCGCCAGAACGGGTAGAGCCCGAGCGCGCCGGCCCCGAGCCGCTCGTGCCGATCGACGCGACAGCCGAGCCCCTTCTTCGAGTCGTTGAGGTGCATCGCCCGGAGGCGCTCGACGCCGATCTCGCGCTCGACGAGCGCGAAGGTCGCGTCGAACCCTTCGGGCGTCGCGAGGTCGTAGCCGGCGGCGAAGGTGTGGCAGGTGTCGAGGCACACGCCCGCCCGCCCGCGCGCGTCGGGGCCGCCGAGCTGCTCGACGCCGCGGAGGATCGCGCCGACCTCCTCGAGCTTGGCCGCGATGCTGCTCCCCTGCCCCGCCGTGTTCTCGACCAACAGCGAGACCTTCGCGCCGCGCGTGCGCTCGAGCACCCACGCGAGCGCCTCGGCCGCGTGCGCCACCCCCGCCTCGCCCCCCTGCCCCATGTGCGCGCCCGGGTGCAGCACGACGTAGTCGACGCCGAGCGCCTCGCAGCGCAGCGCCTCGTGCAGCAGCGCCTCGCGCGAGCGCGCACGCGCGGCGGGGTCGAGGGCGCAAAGGTTGATGAGGTAGCTGTCGTGCGAGAGCACCGGCGCCTTGCCGGCCCGCGCCCTCGCGCGCGCCTCGGCGAACGCGCGCGCCTGGT
>JAJXTK010000053.1 GCA_021783935.1 Myxococcales bacterium
CGGCGCGCTCGTGGTGCCGCTCGGGGCCGGCGCGCTCGGCGCCGGAGCGCACGGCTGCGAGTCGTCGGCCCCCTCGGCCTCGGCGTCGTCCGCGCTCGCGTTGTCGTCGGCGAACGCGTCGCCGGGATCGTTGCTCGCTTCTAGCTCGACGTCCTCATCGGTCGCGATGCCGTCCTGCTCGCTGCAGAGCCCGATGTGATCGTCGTCGTGCGAGTCGAATTCGTGATCGGTGCCGTCGCCGCTCGAGTCGCTCGAGCTGGTCGAGTCGCCCGAGCTGCTCGGGTCGGCGCCGGTGCCGATGCCCTTCGTCGTCGTCGCGACGCCCGCGCTCGTCGCTTGGCGCAGCACGCCGAGCGACAGCGTCCCGCCGCTCGGGGCCGCCATCCAGCGGCTCGCGCCGTGGCTCGTCTGGATCACGAGATGGCCGACGACGCGCAGCCCCCCGCTCGCGCGCGCGTTGGCGAGCAGCAGCCGATAGGCGCCGCCGACCGGGACGTCGACGCCGAAGGCCCCCTTGGAGTCGACGTAGGCCCAGTGCGTCCGACCGTCGCTCGCCACCGCGACGATCCGGGCGTCGTCGAGCGTGCGCGCGCCCGTCGCCACGCTTCCTTCGAGCCGCAGCGACGTGGAGCCGACGCTCCCGCCCGAGCCGCCACAGCCGACCAGCGCCATCGTCACGATTCCTGCTGCGAGCCATCGAGTCATGGGTACCTCCGGTGGTTCGACCGTCCGGCACGACGCCGGACCCGAGGCGCACAATGCCCCACGCGCCGCGAACATCGCGCGCACGTCGGACGCTCCGCGCACGCCCCGCGGGGGTGCGGCAGCGTGGGTCGCCTCTGTCAGTGGGGTTTGGGGGCGGGCAGGCGAATCCGTCACCACAGGGCGCGCTGGCTGCGTTCGATGCGAACGCCAGCGGCGTCCCTAGCAGGCCGTTGAGAAACGGCCTGCGGAAACTGTGACAGACAGCAGGCCGTGTCGATCGCGCGGCGAGCTTCGGGTTGACGCGGAAGAGGATCGGGCGGCTCCGGAGAAACACAACGGCCTGCTAGGCGGCGCGCCCGTCGGATCGGCGCGGCCACAGGCTCACGCGCCGGAGCACCGACTTGCGCTCGGTCTTGGCGAGCCGCGCGAGCCTCCGCAGCTCCAGCAGCGACGCCCCCGGCTCGTGCGCCTCGCCCGCCCCCTCGCGCAGCGCGGCCCACTTCGCCGCGACGTCGGCGACGTTAGCGAGCCGCGCGAGCTCGTCGACCAGCTCGCGCGGCAGTTCGTACACCCACGGCGCGTCGCGACCACGAAGTCGGTCACGATCGCCATCGGAGTCGCCCCTACTTCTCCCCCCCGCCGAGCCGCTTGCCGAGGGCGCCGAGCACGTCGACGCCGGTCGCGGCTTGCAGCTGCGCCGCCGCGCCGATCGCGGACCTTGCGAGCTGACTCGCGCCGTCCGCGCCGCCGGGCAGCACGGTGACCTTGCCGATCGAGAGCTTCTGCTTCGCCCCCGAGATGTCACCGACCAACGGCAGCAGCTTCTGCAGCGCGAGCACCTCGCGCGCGCTCGGCCCCGCCTTGCGGTAGGCCTCGACGAGCTTCTTGAGCGCCTCGGCCTCGGCGCGCCCGCGCTCGATGACCGTCGCGGCCTGCCCGCGCGCCTGCTCCTCGCGCGCGCGGCGCTCGGCCTCCGCCGGCTGCACGACGTCGGCGTCGAGCTGGCGCTTCACCTGCGGCGCGCGCGCCTTCTGGCGCTCGATCTCGGCCGAAGTCTGCGCGATCTGCGCCACGACTTGCCCTTGCGCCTCGGCGATCATCGCCTCGCGTCGCGTCTGCGCGTCGACGATGCGCTTCTGGATCTCCTGCTGCGCGATCGCGAGGTCGGCGTCGAGCTTCGCGGTCTCGGAGGCGGCCCAGTTCTGCACCTGCTGCACCGTCGCGTCGGCCTGCGCGTTCGCCTCGGCGATCGTCGCGCCCATGCGCACGGTGGCGCCGCGGATCCGGCCGATCGAGTTCAGGTAGCCCGACTCGTCGGTGACGTTGACGATCTTGAGGTTGTCGAGGACGAGCCCCATGCGGTTCATGTCGTGCTCGGCCTCCTCGAGGAGGATCTGCGCGAAGCGGGTCTTGTCCTCGTTGACCTCCTCGGGGGTCAGCTGCGCGAGCACGCCGCGCACGTTCCCCTCGAGCGTCTCCTTGGCGATGAGCCGGATGTCGGCCGCGGCGCGGCCGAGGAAGCGCTCGATCGCGTTGTTCAAGAGCGGCTCCTCGCCCGGCAGCTTCACGTTCGCGATGCCGTGCACGTTGAGGGGGATGCCCCCCTTGGAGTACGCGCCGCGCACCTCGACGTCGATCGAGATGTTGCTGAGATCGAGCGTGTCGACCTGCTCGAAGAGCGGCACGCGCAGCGCCCTGCCGCCGCGCACGATGCGGTAGCCGACCTCGCGCTGCGCGGTCGAGACCCGGCGCAGGCCGCCCGAGAAGACGAGCGCCTCGTTCGGCGCGCTCACGTACAGGAGCCGCTTCACGATGAACGAGAGCAGCAAGAAGACGATGAGCGCGGTGAGCGCCAAGACCGCGAGGATGCCGCCCATCACCGCACCTCCGCCTTGCCGGGCTTCGAGGATCCGACCAGCGCGTCGACGTCGACGCCGATCGCCGCGCCCGTCTGCTCCATCACCCGCGCGACCGCGTTCGGGAAGGCCGCGAGCAGCGCCCCGAGCGCCTTGCCGTCGCCGCCGTCGACCAACGTGAGCTCGCCGATCTCCGTCTGCGAGACGCGCGCGATGGCGGCCTCGACGAAGCTGCGCAGCTGGTTGAGCACGTACAGCTCGCGCCCGTCGCGCCCGGCGGCCTGCCACTCGGAGGCGACCATCGAGAGCGCCTCCGCGGCCGCCTTGCCCTGCTCCACCGTCGGCGCCGCCGCGCCGCGCGCCTTGGCCTCCTCGGCGAGGCGCCTCGCCTCCGCGGGGAGCACGACGTCGCACTCGAGCCTGAGCTTCTCGAGCTCCGCGCGCCGCGCCTGCAGGTCCTGCTCGGCCATCGAGCGCGCCGTCTGCGCGGCGACCTCGGCCTCGTTCTCGATCGCCTTCGCCTGCGCCTCGAGCCGCGCGAGCTCGCCGCGCACACCGTTCTTCTTCTGGAGCACCATCGCCTCGGCTTGCTTCTGCGCCGACTCGGCGCGCTGGCGCGCGGCGGCCTGCTCCTCGGCGATGCGCTGGTTGGCCTGGTTCTCTGCGTTCTGCGCGTCGCGGATCATGCCGGCGATGCGCGCGCGGCCGAGGTTCTGCAGGTACAGCTGATCGTCGGCGACGTGCTGCACCTTGAGCACGTCGAGCTCGAGCCCGAGCTTGTCGAAGTCGTCCTTCGCGTTCTGCACCAGGCTGTCGGCGAACTTGAGGCGATCCTGGTTCACCTCCTCGGGCGTCAGCTGCGAGAGCACCTCACGCAGCACCCCCTCGAGCGTCTGCTGCGCCACCACCGCGATCTGCTGCATGCTCGTCCCGAGGAAGCGCTCGACGGCGTTGCGCACGAGCAGCGGATCGCTCGCGACCTTGACGTTCGCGATCGCGTTGACGGTGAGCGGGATGCCCCCCTTGGAGTACGCGGCGGCGACGGCCACCTCGACGGGGAAGAGGCGCATGTCCATGCGCGACACCGTCTCGAGCAGCGGGATGCGCAGCCCGCGGCCGCCGTGGAGGATCTTGTAGCCGACCTCGGTGCCGTCGGGCAGGCGGTGCTTGCGACCCGCGAAGATCAGGATCTCGTTCGGGCGGCAGACGTAGAAGAAGCGGCTCATCAGCGACACGAAGAGCGCGAACGCGACGACGAGCGCGATCGCGCCGGCCAGGAGCATCGTCGCCGTCTGCATTTCGATCCCGAGCTCGGGGAGCCCGTCCGACGGAGGCTTGATCATGGGCGCGAGGATACACGCGCGCCGGCACGCGACCGCGGGCCGAATTCCGAGGCGAGCCGCGCGCCGACGAGGCAGCGCGAGCGCGCCGACGTCGACTGCCTCCCGACGGCAGCCGGTCGGGCGAGCTCGATGCAGCTACCTCACGAGCTCCGCGGGCGCACGCTCGACCCTGGCGACTCCCCCGCGCCGAGACGAGGGGAGCGCCCCTCGTGCTCCCCCGAGGCGGCTACCTCACGAGCTCCGCGGGCGCACGCTCGACCCTGGCGACTCCCCCCTCGATCGACTCGATCAGGACGCGGGCGCCGATCTCGATCTCGGCCGCCTCGGTCATCGCCAGCAGATCGACGGTGGCCCCCTTGATCGTCGCGCGGACCTTGCCCACGTGCCCCTTCGCGCACGGCACCAAGACGCGCGCGACGGTGCCGATCGCGTCGTCGAGCGTGGCGCGCCCGGCGCTCTCGGCGCGCCGCAGGGCTCGGAAGACGAGCGCGGCGAAGAGCCCCGAGACCAGCCCGCTCGTCACCGCGAGGACGATGGTGGCCGCCGGCGAGGCGAGCCGCAGCAGCGAGAGCATCGAGCCGACGAGGCCGAAGGCGAGGAGCGCGAAGGTCCAGAAGCGCGTCGAGAGGAACAGCGACGCGGACAGGGCGCCGTCTTGGGCGTCGTGCCCTCCGCCGGACGCGTCGACCGAGACGTCGTGCACAGCGAAGTCGTGGCCGTGCGCGCCCGAGACGAGCTGCACCGCCACGACCCCGATCGCGACGAGCAGGGCCGCGAAGTAAACGGCGTTCACGCGCTCAGGCTACGACAGGACGGGCGAGGCGGCGGCGCGACGATCCGCCGGGCCCCTGCCCTCTCGAGGTATACGGCGGCGCCTCGGCCCTTTCGGCTACGCGATCACGACGACGGTGGCGTCGTCGTGGGACCGGCCGAAGCGGCTGAGCAGCGTGTCGGCGATGAGGCTCGGGCGGCGGCGCTCGGCCGTCTCGCGCCCGTCGAGGCGCGCGCGAGAGGTGAGCCCGTCGGTGAACACGACCACGACGTCCCACTGGCCGAGGTGCATGGAGGTCTCGCCGTGCCCCCGTCCGGGCGCGCGCTGGCCGCCGCGCGGGCGCGCGCCGAGCACCGCGGCGCGGCCGCTGAAGGCGCGATCGACGCTCGGGCCGACGACGTGCGTGGTGACGTTGCCGACGCCGGCGTGGCCGAGCGTCTCGTCGCGCTCGTCGACGCGCACCAGCGACATCGCGGCGCCGCGGGTGTGCTCGAGCGCCTCGCCGGCCTCGCCGAGGATCGTATCGAGGCCGCGCGCCCGCGCGGCGAGCGCGGCCTCGACGGCCATGGCCGCGGCGGCGCGCGCCTCCGCTCCGTGCCCGAGCCCGTCCGCCACGGCGACGAGGAGCTCGTCGTCGGTGCGCGTGAAGGCCACGTCGTCGCCGCTGACGCGCTCGCCGTCGATGGGCCGACCGATGACGCCGACCTCGCGACGGCGCTGAAGCGACTGGAACTTCCGCGCACGGATGCAGGTCCCCTCGCCGAGCCGCACGTCGACGTCGACCTCGTCCGCGAGGCGCAGCACCGCCGCGAGCCCCACGCCGAGACCGCCGGCCGTCGAGGCGCCGCGCTCGATCGCCGCGGTGGGCGAGCCGATGCCGGGCCCGCGATCGGCCGCGACGATCTCGACGCCCGGGACACCGGCGCGCCGCATCGTGCGCACCGCGATGAGCCCTTCGCGCGCGTGCCGCAGGTGATTCGACGCGAGCTCGCTCGCGACGATCGCTACGGCGCCGGCGATCTCCGTCGAGAGCCCCGCCGCCGCGGCCGCCGCCCGAGCACGCTCGCGCGCCTCGGAGAGCGAGGCCTGATCGAAGATCGTGAGGCGCTCGAGGTCGCCGGGCCAGCGATCGACTAGAAGCGCGTCCATTTGGTGATGGTCACGCAGGTACCCTCGCCGGAGCGGGTGTCCACCTCGAAGTCCTCGACCAGGCGGCGCGCGCCCGAGAGCCCGAGGCCGAGCGATCGCGCGGTCGAGTAGCCGCCTCGCAGCGCGCGCTCGAGATCGGCGATGCCGGGCCCGTGATCGCGAAACACCAGGCGGATGCCGAAGCGCGTGCCGTCCGACAGCTCCTCGAGGGTCGCCTCGCCGCCGCCGCCGTGCACCCAGACGTTGCGCGCGAGCTCGGAGGCGGCCGTCGTGAGCGCCGCGCACGCGAAGGCGTCGAAGCCGCGCGCCTGCGCGAGCGCGCGCGCACGCTTGCGCACCTGGACGATGTCCTCCTCGCGCTCGATGGCCAGCGTCTCCTTGGACATCGTCTGCGAAGCGAAGGCGACAGCGGGCATGGCGTTCACCGTCACCCCTTAGGCCACGCGCCGAGGAGCCGGAACCCCTCCTCGACGTCGAGCGAGGTCTCGATCGCCCCCATCGCGTACCCCATGCGCACGAGCGTCGCGGCGACCTCCGGCCGCATCCCGACCAGCACCGCGCGCGCGCCCGTCAGGCGAGCCATCGAGCCCGTCTCGGCGAGGATGCGCGCGACGTGCGTGTCGACCTCCTCGAGGCCGCTGATGTCGATGACGATCCCCTTGGCGCCCGTCGCCTCGATCTCGAGCAGCACGTCCTCCTGGAACGCCGCGGCGATCGTGTCCTGCAGGTCGACGTGGATCGTCGTCAACAAGACGTCGGCCACGCGCAGGATCGGGATGGGGCCCGCGCGCGTCACGCGCCCCCCTCGGGGCCGATGCGCTTGCCCACCATGTGCGGCCCGAGCAGTAGCCGGTAGAACCCCTCGACGATCGCGTCCATGTGGCGCTCGGCGACGGGGCGGAGCGCGGCGATGCGCTGGAGATCGTCCTCGGTGAGCTCGAAGATCGCCCGACGGCTCTGGAGCTCCCGCTCGTCGAACCCGAGCCACGCCAACGTGCCGCGCGATTCCATCGCCGAGCACATTAGCGCCGCCCCACCCCACAGGAAACGCATAGGGGGTAACGGCAGAGGTTGACCCGGCCTTCGCCCGGCGAGAAGTTTACGGCTCCTCCGTGAAGTCCCACGTGAGCCGCCCCGACAATGGAGCCGTCGCGACCTTGGTCCGACTCAGCCGTGCCGTCACCTCCGGCGGATCGAACCCCCAAATTCTGCCGTTGGTGACCGAGGCCGCCATGGCCCACACCCGGGCGCGCGGGGCCGCCGTGGTCGCCGTGACCCCCAAGGGGGGCGTGGCCCTCGCGGCGGCCATCGGGCTGCCGGGCGACTTCTCCGAGCGTCTCGGAGACGTCGACGCGTTCGATCCCGAGCTCGAAGAGCGCGTGGTCGCGGCGCTCGGCGAGCCGAACGTGACGGCCCGCACCTACCCGCTGGTCTCGGCCGGCGACCTGTACGGCACGCTGCTCGTCATCCTCGACGAGCGCGAGGAGCTCGATGAGGAGGCGCAGGCGCTGCTCGAAGGGCTCGCCGACTTGGGCGGCACGGCGCTCGCCCAGGGAGCCCTCGAGGCAGAGCTGCTGCGGTCGCGGCGTGAGCTGCGCGCCTCGCGCGACCTGCTCGAGCGCACCCACAAGCTGCGCGCGCTCGGCGAGATGGCGGCGGGGATCTCGCACGATCTGAAGAACATCCTCAACCCGCTCTCGCTCCACCTGCAATTCCTCAAGCGAGCCGTGAGCAAGGACGACGCGGACGCCCAGCAGTCGATCGCGGACATGCAGCTGGTGCTGCGGCGTGGCCTCGAGACGATCGATCGGCTTCGCGCCTTCAGCCGCCAGGCGCCGACGGGCAACCAGGACCTCGTCGATCTCGACCGGCTCGCGAGCGAGGCGATGGAGATCTGCAGGCCGCGGCTGCGCATGCGCCACGACGCCCACGTGCAGCTCGTCGTCAGGCCCAGCGCCCCGCCGGCCGTGCGCGTGCGCGCGAGCGACGGCGTCGCGGCGCTCGTGAACTTGATCGTCAACGCGATCGACGCGCTCGAGCCGGCAGGCGGCACCATCGAGCTTTCGACGGGGGCCAGCGACGGCGGCGCGTTCGTGCGCGTGACGGACGACGGCCCCGGCATACCCGCCGACGTCGAGGCGCACATCTTCGAGCCGTTCTTCACGACCAAGGGGGAAGAGGGGACCGGGCTCGGCCTCGCGATGGTCTACGCCTTCGTGCAGCGCTCGCGCGGGCGCCTTTCGGTCGAGACGGCCCCCGGCAAGGGGGCGAGCTTCACGCTCTGGTTCCCGCTCGCCGGCGAGGGGTGAACGGCCCGCTCACGAGAGCACGCGCACGAGCTCGAGGCGCGAGTCGGCGCCGAGCTTGCGCAGCAGGTTGGCCTGGTGGAACTTGACCGTGCGCGGCGAGATGCCGAGCGCCTTGGCGATGTCCTGCGACGAGTCGCCGTGGAGCAGCGCCCGCAAGACGTCGCGCTCGCGCGGCGAGAGGTGCCGCTGGCGCGCGACGACGAGCAGCTTCGCGTCGACGACCTGCTGCAGGATGTTCGGAGCGAGCTCGTGCTGGACGATCGCCGCGCCGTCCGAGCGCGTGGCGCGCGCGGTGGCCAAGCGAAGCGGCAGCTCCGCGTCGCGGCTCGGCAGCACGAACGTAACCGCCTCGTCCTCGCGCAGCGAGCGCGCGGGGCACCCGGGGCACGGCGTCGATCGGTGCTCGAGCCACTCGAAGCAGGTGTGGCCGCGCGCGGCGGCGACGTTGCTTCCGCGGTTGCGCAGCTGGCGGATCGTCCCCCAGTCCTCTGCCGCGGTGGAGATCTCGTACTGAACCCCCTCGATCGGCGCCTCGTCGGCCGCGCTCTCGCGCTCGCTCTCGCGCACGATCGCGAGCAGCAGCGCGCTCGGACCGGCGCCGATGGCCGTGGCCTCGAGGCGGAGCGACAGGCGCACGCCGCGACGCGTGACCGCCTTGCACTCGAGCTCGTGGGCCCGACCGAGGAGCGCCTGCCCGATCGCCGGCTCGGGCACGATCAGCTGCAACCAGCTGTGGTCGATCGCCTCGTCCCTCGCACCTCCGAGCAGGCGGCGGAGCTCGTCGTTGATCAGCAGCACCGTGCCGCGGACGTCGAGCACGAACGCCGGCTTCGCCAGCATCTCGATGGCGCGCCCAGCGACCATCCTCCAGTCGCCGTCGGCCGCGGCTCGCTCCTGCATGGCCCCCTCGACCTCGCTCACCGACCCCTCCACCATGCGACGAGCTGCCTCTGCGGCCGGCTCGCCGGGGCCGAGGCTCGGCTCGCCGTCTGCCACGTTTTCGGGCATCTCACGCGGCGTCGGGAGCTCGGTCGCCACGCGGATCGGCTCCGTCTGCATCGCGCCTCCGAAGTAGAAACGAGCCCGCGATGCGTGCCCTCCGAGGGGGAGCGAGCGCCGCTTCCCTTCGTGTCGAGCGCCGGCCGCGCGCGAGCTCGCGAGCCGGCCTCGGGTGATTCGGCGCGTCAGTGGCGCTCGAGCGACGAGCGGAAGGCTTTGATCTCCTCGACGACGTCGTGGAGCGCCCTTCTCGCCGCTTCGCTCCCCTCGCGCGCGAGCCGCTCGGCCGTCTGCTCGAGGCGTGGCTCGAGGGTCCGCCAGCGATCCGTCGCGTCGAGCCTGCCCAGGTGCAGTCGTACGCGGATCTCGTCCCGCACCGACTGCAGGTTGTCGATGGCCTTTCGGGCCTCGTCCTTCCATGCGGCGCTGTCCATGGGGCCGACCTCCTCCGGCGGGAGAGCTGCATTCAATAGGCCATCAAGACCGCACGCGCAGCGGCGGCGTTCCGGGGCGGGAGGTGCGCCAGGGGGGCGATTTCATTGCATGCGGGGCCCCGCGATTGCACCTGCACGCGGGTGCATGCTCGTGCCTTCGTCCCTTCCCAGCTCCGCTTCGATCGCCTCGGGCACGCCGGTCATGCCGAGGTTCGTCGTGCTCACCGGCGGCCCCGGCGCAGGAAAGACCGCCGTGCTCGAGATCGTGCGGCACGCCGCAGGGCCCGGCGTGGTCGTGCTCCCGGAGTCGGCGAGCATCGTCTTCGGGGGCGGATTCCCCCGGCGCACCTCGACCGCCTCACGCGCCGCGGCGCAGCGCGCGATCTTCCACGTGCAGCGCGAGCTCGAGACCGTCGCGACCGTGGAGGACGGCGCGCGCGTCGTGCTCTGCGATCGCGGCACGATCGACGGGCTGGCCTATTCGCCCGAGCCCGCCGAGCACTTCTTCCGCGGCGTCGGGTCGTCGCAGGCGCAGGAGCTCGCGCGCTACGCGGCGGTCATCCACCTCGAGGTGCCGTCGCGCGAGCAAGGCTACCGCAGCGCGGGACTGCGCGTGGAGAGCGCCGAGGAGGCCGCGGTCATCGACAAGCGCATCGCCGACGCGTGGAGCCCGCACCCGCGTCGGTTCTTCGTGCCGAGCACCGCGAACTTCATCGCGAAGGCCGCGCGGGTGATGCAGCTCGTCTCCGACGAGATCGCGCTCGCCGAGGATGCACGACGTGCGGAATCACGCACGGACTGCATGCCCATACCCCCGATCCGTTAGCTGGCGCCCCGCAAATGCCACGGGGCCCGCGCCTTGCTCATGCGCAGGCCGACCGCATGGCTCACCCGCTCCTGCCTCGCGAGCACGGCGCCTACGGCCAGCTCGTCGTGCCGCTCGGCACGGGGCTCGTCCTCGGCCACTTCCGCCTCCCCGCCATCTTCTGCACCGCGGCCGCCGTCGCTGCCTTCCTCGCGCACGAGCCGATGCTGGTGGAGCTCGGGCACCGCGGCCCCAAGGCGAAGCGCGAGCTCGGCTCCTCGGCGCGCGTGATGCTGCTGCGCATGGGGGTCGTCGCGGGGCTCTTCGGCGCCGCAGGGTTCGCGACGGCGCCCGTGATCGCGCTGCTCGCGGGGCTCCCCGGCTTCGTGCTCGCGACGGTCGTGCTGCTCCTGCTGCTGCGCAGAAAGGAGCGCTCGCTGGCGGGCGAGACGCTCGTCGCCGCGACGCTGTCGTCGGCGCTGCTGCCCGTCGCGCTCGCCGGAGGGGCGGAGCTGCCGCGCGCGCTCGGCGCGTTCGTCGTCTTCGCCGTCGGCTTCGCGCTGGTCACGGCGGCGGTGCGCGGCGTCATCGCGCGCAACAGGCGCGGAGGGAGCGCGACGCTGGCCTACGTCGCCGCGCTCGCGGCGCTCGCGGCGATGGGGGCGGCGTGGGCGTTCACGCGCGGCGGCCTGCGCCCTGGGGTGGTGCTGGGCCTGGCGCCGTTCGCCGCGTTCGCCGTCGGCATGGCGGTGGTGCCGCTCGGCCCCCGCGCGCTCGTACGGCTCGGCTGGTCGCTCGTCGCGGCGAGCGTGCTCGCGTCGATCGCCGTGATCGCGGGGACGACGGGCGGGTAGTCGTCCCGGGGGGCTCCTCAACGTGCGGTCGTCGTCGCGTGCGCGGTCGGCTCCGCGACCTCGGCGCCGCGCGCGACGTGGACCGCGACGACCGGGCACGCGGCGTCGCGGATGAGCGCGTCGGTCACGCTGCCGAGGATCACCTCGCGCGCCCCCTTCTCGCGCTCGCCGACCACGCAGAGGTCGAAGTGCTCGTCCTGGATCAGGCCGAGCAGCACGCGCGCGGGCTCGCCGTCGAGCACACGCCCGGTGACGTCGAGGCCGGAGTCGTTCCAAGGCTCGAGGAACGCCTCGAGCTGCGAGGTCGCACGCTCGTGCATGTACTGCGCGAAGGTCGGGCTCGCGGAGGTCCGGCCCCCTTCGCCCGCCTCGAAGACGAGCGCGGCGCCGGTGTACGACGGAACGTCCCAGACGTGCACGACGTCGATCGAGGCGCCCTGCGCGCGGGCGATCTCCGCCGCCTGCTCCATCGCCGCCCGTGACGCGGTCGAGAAGTCGACCGGAACGAGAATGGTCGAGACTCTAGCGGGCATCTGCGGGCGGTTCTCGAGTGTCCAGGTGCTGCGCGCCATGCGGCTCGAGTTTGCACGCCACGAGCCACGCGTGGCCGCGCACGCGCCGAGCGACGCGTGCCTGCGCCGAGCGAGCGTCGCGTGCACAGCCGCGTGCCCGCGGGGGCGAGTGCGCGCGTCGCGCCCACCGCGCGGCGACCAGGGCATCGCTACGGCGGGGCGAAGACGCCGTCCCCGGTCGTCGCCAGCACCACGTCGCCGTCGCGCTCGGTCGCAAAGAGGCGGTCGCTCGCGGGCACGTCGTGCCAGTGCTCGGACGTCGCCCGCTTGCAGCTCACCTTGCCGTCGAACGCGCGCAGCGCGCGTTGCCCCGGGCCACCGAGGCGCTCTGTGAGCCGCTCGACGGTGACCGTGCGCGGGTGGCAGTAGGTCTCGTTCATCCCTTCGCCCGGGTGGCCCGCGGAGATCACGGCGTACTTGGGGCGCGCCTTGTCGAGGAAGCCGAGGCTCGTGGAGGTGTCGCTGCCGTGGTGGCCGACCTGCAGGAGGGTGATCGGCCCCTCGGCGAACGCGTGCTCCTCGTCGGCCTCGGCGTCGCCGGTGAAGAGGATCGAGCTCTGGCAGTAGTCGATGCGCAGCCCGATCGAGCAGTCGTTCGCGTCGTGCGCGCACTTCTCCGGCCACGCCTTCGGCACGACGGCCTTCACGCGCAGCGCGCCGTCGCCCCCGCCGAGGGCGAGCGGATCGTCGTGGCTCGAGGGGTTCACGACGCGCATGCGCACGCCGCGCGCGCGGGCCGCCTCGTGGAGGTGCACGATCTCCTGCTTGTCGTCGTCGCGGCCGTTGTCGACGAAGAGGCCGACATCGAAGCGCCCGAGCACGTCGGGCGCCCCCCCCATGTGATCGGAGTGCTGGTGCGTGATCCACAGCAGATCGAGCGGCGCTCCGTGCAGATCGCCGTCGAGCCTGTCGAGCAGGTGCCGGTGCGCGCGCTCGCAGACGTCGCCGCACCCCGATCGCGTCGCGACGTCGCCGGCGTCGACCAGGAGGTGCCGACCGTCCGGTAGATCGACCATGGCGGCGAGCCCCTGACCGACGTCGTAGAAGCGCACGACGAGCCTCGCCCCGCTCCCGCACGCGACGCGCGACGCGCTGCTCGCCGAGCTGCTCGGCCGATCGGCGGCCGCGGGCGGGGGCCTGGCTCGGTCGCCGCCGCCGCGATCGCAGGCCTTGAGCGCCGCGAGCAAGAGCGCGAGCGAGAGCGGGACACGCCAGCGTCGCATCGCGACACACGATAGCGAGGCCCTGCGCGCCGGGCCAAGATCCACCCGCGCCGCCGCCTGCGTCGCAGTCTCGGCGCCCTCGACTCCCTTCCACCGCACCGCCCCAACCGGCTGGGGATGGGGGCCGCTCGAGGCGTCGCGAGCCTGATTCGGGGCACCGTGGGCGCGCCCCCGTTGCCGAGGCGCCGATCGCCACGACGAGTCGACCGCGCCCTGCCGAGCTGCGCGTGCGCTACGCTCTGCTCGCTCGAGCGCCCTTCGATCGACGCAGCAAGACCCCCAATGGCCAAGGCGACGCTCACCTGCGTCCTCGCGATCGCGCTCACCGCGGGTTGTCTCGGACCGCGCACGGGCCCCCGCACGGACGCCGAACCTGCGCAGGCCGCGTGGTGGGGGGCCAGCGCTGATCGTGCCGGCGTTCACGGCCTACGTCGCGCCAACACCGAACGGCGTGTCCGTCGCCGAGAAGACGGGCGTGACGGACTGGCACGACCCGGCGTTGCGCGTGTCGTGGTTCGGTCAGCTGCAGGCAGGCGGACTCGACGGCGCCATCGCGCTTCGGCTGTCCGCGGGGGCCACGTCCAGGCTGCGCCTGACGGTGGCGGGTACGCCGCGCGAAGCGACCGCGATCGGCAAGGGGCAAGACCTCGTCGTCGTCGAGTTTCCGGGCTTCACGATCACGCGGCCGGGCATGGCGGAGCTCGTGCTCGAGTCGTTGAACGCGCCGGGGCACCCGGCAGGCGATCTCCAGGAGCTGCGGCTCCACGGGCCGGCGACGGTGGGCGCGCACTTCAGCGGCAACCCCAAGCGCGCCGCACCGAGCGTCCACCTCTGGTACCAGGTCCCCGCCGGCAAGGAGGTCGCGGTCTGCTGGTGAAGGGAGTCGGCTACGGGGGCGGCGGCGGCGCTCGCCGAGCTCACCGGCTGACGGGCGGGGCGAGGCCGTGAAGCTGTGGTCGGGCCCGCGGGGCATCCCGCGCACCTGAAGTGAGGCGTTCGAAGAAGACGGCACGCGAGGCCCGGCCTCCGACGGCTCGGCCGGGCTCCCGATCCGCACGCGCGCATTCGACGGCGGCCCCTCCCGCGGTGCAGTAGCGTCGGTCGGCCGGAGGGCCCCCTCGATGCACGTCCCCGAAGCCATCGACGTCATCCTGCGCGACGGCCGCACCTTGCGGCTGCGCGCGCCACGCGGCGCGGATCGCGGCGCGCTCGTCGTGTTCTTCCAAGGGCTCTCGAGGCAGAGCCTCTACTTCCGGTTCCACGGGCTGCGGCGCGTCGACGAGCGCCTGGTCGAGGCGTTCGTCGATCCCAATTGGGACGAGACCGGCGCCGTCGTCGCGGAGATCGACGGGCGCATCGTCGCGCTCGCGAGCTTCGCGCGCCTGCGGAGCGAGCGAGCCGCGGAGGTCTCCTTCGCGGTCGCCGACGAGCTGCAAGGGCTCGGGGTCGGCACGCGCATGCTCGAGCAGCTCGCGGCGATCGCGGGGCGCGCGGGCATCGATCACTTCACGGCCAGCGTGCTCGGCGACAACCGCGCGATGCTCGCCGTCTTCGCCGACGCGGGCTTCGAGGTCACGCGCGAGCCGGAGCTGGGCGCCGTGGAGGTGCAGTTCCCGATCGCCGCGACCGATCGCTACCTCGAGCGCGTCGACGAGCGCGATCACGTCGCGGTGCACGCCTCGCTGCGCCCGTTCTTCGAGCCGCGCACCGTCGCGGTGCTCGACGCCTCGTGGGGCGCAGGCTCGATGGGCAAGGAGCTGCTCCGCCACGTCGTGCTCGGCGACTTCACCGGCACCGTGCACCCGATCCACCCGAGCGGCGCGCCGGTCTCGGGCTTGCGCGCGCATCGCGACCTCGGGGAGGTCGCCGAGCCGGTCGACCTCGCCATCGTCTGCTCGCCTGCCGACTCGGTGCTCGCCGCCGCCGAGTCGGCGCTGGCCGCGGGCGTGCGGGCGATCTGCGTCACGTCCGAGGGGTTCGCCGAGACCGGCCCGGCGGGCGTCGCGCGCCAGGCGCAGCTGCTCGAGCTCGTGCGCGCACGCGGCGCGCGGCTCGTGGGTCCCAACTGCTTCGGGCTCGCGGTGACCGCCTGCCGACTCGACGCCACGCTCGGTCGCCACGGCATGCTTCCGGGACGCGTCGCCTTCTCGTCGCAGAGCGGGGCGATCGGCGCCGCGGTGGTGCGCGCCGCCTCCGCGCGTGGGCTCGGCTTCTCGGCCTTCGTGTCCATCGGCAACAAGGCCGACGTCTCGTCGAACGACCTGCTCGAGTGGTGGGCCGACGACGGGCGCACCGAGCTCATCTTGCTCTACCTCGAGTCGTTCGGTAACCCGCGCAAGTTCGGGCGGCTCGCGCGCCGCGTCTCGCGCCGCAAGCCGATCCTGGCGCTCAAGAGCGGCACCAGCGGGGCCGGGGCGCGCGCCGCCACCTCGCACACCGCGGCGTTCGCGGGCTCCGAGCTCGCCGTCGACGCGCTCTTCCGCCAGGCCGGCGTCCTGCGCGCGCGCACGCTGGAGGAGCTGCTCGACGTCGCGGCGCTGCTCTCGTCGCAGCCGCTCCCGAGCGGCTGCCGCGTCGCGGTGCTCACCAACGCCGGCGGCTTCGGCATCCTCTGCGCCGACGCGTGCGAGTCGGTGGGCCTCGAGCTGCCGCCGCCGACGAGCGAGACGGCGCGCCGCCTCGCCGAGGCGCTGCCGGCCGAGGCGAGCGCCCGCAACCCCATCGATCTCCAGAGCGCCGCGACCCCCGCGACCTATGAGCGCGCGCTGTCGCTCGTCCTCGCCGACGCGCGCATCGACGCGGTGATCGTGCTCTTCGCGAGCTCGACCGCCGAGCGCGGCGAGGAGGTCGCGGCCGCGATCCGCCGCGCGCTCCCGGCGCGCACGACCAAGCCCGTTCTCGCGTGCCTCGTCGGCGCCGAGCCGAG
>JAJXTK010000655.1 GCA_021783935.1 Myxococcales bacterium
CGCGATGACCACCTCGCCGCGCGCGGCCTCTTCGTCTTGCGCGTCCGAGACGCCGACGTCTGCTCGCGCCTGCTCGACGTGCTCGACACGCTTCGATCGTACTGCGCCGCCGACTCCCGCTCCCTTCCCCCGCACCGCGGGGGAAGGGCTGGGGATGGGGGCTGTTAGAACGCGACCACTCGCTCAGCAGGAGAACCACACCCCTTTGGACCCAGGTGCGGGGGCGGCGGCGGGATCGCGAGGCCCAACCGCGCGTGCTCGCCCTTCGATGCTCGGTGCAACGCGCCGCGGGCGTGCCGAGCCATCGACGGCAACGCCATCAAGAGGAGTTGCCCCCATCCTCGGATCGGTGAGGTCGCACCACATCCCTGGCCCGCGCCTGCGGCGTGCCGCGATGGCCACCTCGATCACCGAGGGCTCGTCTCTGGATTCGCCACTTCCGCATGGAGAAGAATCGAAGGGGAACAAGAGAAGTCCGTCAGGGCGGCTCGACCTCCTCGCCTCCTCACCTCCCTGTTTCCCTCTCTCGCCCTCACATCTTCCCGTTCACGATCGCCAGAATCGCCTGCTCGCGCTCGATGGCGCGCCGCTCGATCTCGGCGGCCTCGCCCTTGAGCTCGGCGACCACGGCGGCGTCCTTCAGCCCCGCGCAGTTGATCTTCACGTTGAGGTGCGCCCCCATCACGGCCGATCGCGCGCAGAGCGCGCCGACGCCGGCGTCCGACACCGACGCGGGGTTGCCCTGCTCGGCCATCGCCTGGATGACCTCCATCGACGCGAGCGCCTCGCGCATCACGCGCAGCGGCACCTCGGTCGCGAAGCGCGTCGCGGCCTGGATCGCCCGCGTGCGCTCGGCCTTCTCGGCGTCGGTCCCCTTGGGCAGGCCGAAGGCGTCCATCACGCGATTGAAGGCGTCGGTGTCCTCGTCGACGAGCTTCAAGAGCGCGACGTGGTGCGCCTTGCCGCGCTCGGCCCACGTCGAGAACTCCTCCCAGCGCCCGTCCCAGCCGCGCTTGTGCGACGAGAGGTTCGCGACCATCGTCGCGAGCGCGGCGCCGAGCGCGCCCATCGCCGCGGAGATCGAGCCGCCGCCGGGCGCGGGCGACTCGGAGGCGGTCTCCTCGGTGAACGCCTCGAGCGTCAGGTCGACCAGGCGCCTCTTGGTCTTCCCGCGCTTGTGCGCGATCGCGTACTCGACGATCTTCTTGTCGGGCTCGAACGGGTAGAGGTCGTTCAGGCCGAGCGATTTCACGGCGATCTTGATCAGCTCGTCGTCCGAGACGCCGAGCGAGCGCTGCTGCTTCTTCAGGAAGTACTTCCCGGCGTCGAGCATGGCGCGCAGCGGGATGAGCCCGACCAGCTCCGAGCCGGTGACGCGGACGCCGCGCTCCGCGGCCGCGCGCGAGACCTCGTCGAAGGCGACGTGCACGGGCGTGACGCCGATGTCGGTCAGGTTCAGCGAGACCTGCGCGACGCCGTACTCCTCGATGTACCAGCCGATCCCCTTCACGCATTTGAGCGTGCCGGGCTTCCAGAGCGGCTGACCGTCGGGACCTTTGACGACCTTCCAGCGCTCGTCGAGGACCTCGCGCCCCTTCTCGCGCACGTCGAACGCGATGGCGTTGGCGCGGCGCGTGGACGTGGTGTTGAGGTTCACGTTGTAGGCGACGAGGAAGTCGCGCGCGCCGACGGCCGTGGCGCCCCCCTTGGGATCGAAGGTCGCGGGGCCGAAATCGGGGCTCCACTCGGGCTTCGCGAGCTTCGCCTCGAGCCCTTCGTATTCGCCGTCGCGCACCGTAGCGAGGTTTCTGCGAGCCTCGGAGGTCGCCGCGCGCTCGTAGCAGTAGACCGTGACGCCGAGCTCCTCGCCGAAGCGCCTGGCGAGCTTGCGCGCCCACTCGCCCGTCTCCTCCATCGTGATGCCGGCCACCGGCACGAGCGGGCAGACGTCCACGGCGCCGAAGCGCGGGTGCTCCCCTTTGTGCTTGCGCATGTCGATGCGCTCGCGCGCGACGCGGGCCCCGCGCACTGCCGCCTCGAGCACCGGCTCGGGCGCGCCGACGAAGGTGACGACCGTGCGGTTGGTCGCCTTGCCGGGGTCGACGTCGAGGAGCATCACCCCTTCGACCGACTCGATGGCGTCGGTGATGGCCTTGACGACGGCGGGGTCGCGCCCCTCGCTGAAGTTCGGGACGCACTCGAGGAGCGCTTCGGACATGCGCCTGCGTATACGACGGCGCGTGGAGGCGCACAAAAAAGACCAAGAACCTCACCCCCCGTCCTCCTCTCCCTCGCAGGGAGAGGGGGAGAACTGGGTCTTGCTCCCCTCTCCCGACGAGGGAGGGGCCGGGGATGAGGTTCTCGAGATCCCGTCAGCCCTTGGCAGCCTTGATCGCCGCGGTGAGCTCGGGGACCGCGGTGAACAGATCCGCGACCAGGCCGTAGTCGGCGACCTGGAAGATCGGGGCCTCGGGGTCCTTGTTGATCGCGACGATCGTCTTGGAGCCCTTCATGCCGGCGAGGTGCTGGATCGCGCCGCTGATGCCGATGGCGATGTAGAGCGCCGGGGCGACGACCTTGCCGGTCTGGCCGACCTGAAGCTCGGTCGAGCAGTAGCCGGCGTCGCACGCCGCGCGGCTCGCGCCGATCGCCGCGCCGAGGACGTCGGCGAGCGGCGAGAGCACGTCCATGAACTTCTCCTTCGCCGCGCGGCCGCCAGCCACGACGGCCTTGGCCTCGGTGAGCTCCGGGCGCTCGCTCTTGACGACGTCGAACGAGAGGAACTCGATGTTCCCCGCCGCCGGATCGTCCTGCACGACGGCGACCTTCTCGATCGGGCTCGCGCCGCCCGAGGGCTCGGCCGCCTGGAACTCGGTCGGGCGCACGCTCACCACCTCGACGGCCGTGGTGACCTGCATCCAGCCGAACGCGTTGCCCGCGTACATCGGGCGCTTGTACGAGAGCTTGCCCCCCTCGGCCTTGAAGCCCGCGATGTCGGGGGCGTAACCGGCGCCGAGCTTGGCGGCGACGCGCGGGGCGAGGTCTCGTCCGCTGGTCGACGCGGGGAAGGCGACGACGCCGAACCCCTTGGCGGCCGCGGCGACGGTCGGCGCGAAGCGCTCGGCGAGGTAGTTCTTCGTGTAGGCGTCGTCGGCCACGAACACCTTGCTCGCGCCGAACGCCGCGAGCTCCTTGGCGGCGGCGTCGAGGCCGGCGCCCACGACGAGGACGGCGAAGCTGCCGCCGGAGGCCTTGGCGGCGTCACGCGCGAAGGCGATCGCCGCGAACGTCGGCTTCTTGACGGACCCATCGACGATCTCTGCAACGACGAGAATGTCGGCCATGTCTGTTCTCCTGAATCCTTAGTGATCTCGATGGGTTGATCAGAGAACCTTGGCTTCGTTCTTGAGCTTGTCGACGAGCTCGGCGACGCTCTTCACCTTCACGCCGGCCTTGCGGGAGGGGGGGGGCTCGTAGCCGAGGTACTTCACCTTGAGGGCCGGCTCGACGCCGAGGTCGGCGAGCTTCTTCACCTCGAGCGGCTTCTTCTTGGCCTGCATGATCGCGGGGAGCGGCGCGAAGCGGACG
>JAJXTK010000656.1 GCA_021783935.1 Myxococcales bacterium
TATCCGCTCTGCGAGCGCGAACGCGACGCCGAAGAAGACGCGCGGGGGCGCGTTCCGCAGCCTCGGCCGCAAGATCAAGGGGCTGTTCTGAGCCCCGCTCGATCGCGAGGGGCGCGAGCTCGCCCGAGGGGCCGAGCCCGCGGCCGATCGGGTCACACCCGCTCGATCACCGTCGCGATCCCCTGACCGCCCCCGATGCAGAGCGTGACGAGCGCGGTCGCCTTGCCGCTGCGCTCGAGCTCGTCGATCGCGGTGCCGAGGAGCATGGCGCCCGTGGCGCCGAGCGGGTGGCCGAGGGCGATGGCGCCGCCGTTGACGTTGACGCGCTCGGGGTCGAGATCCAGCGCGCGGATCGTCTGGAGCACCACCGTCGCGAAGGCCTCGTTGATCTCCCAGAGATCGATGTCCTTCGCCGCCATGCCCGCCATCGTCAGGGCCTTCTTCGATGCGGGGGCGGGCGCGGTGAGCATGATGACCGGCTCGGCGCCGTAGGTCGCCATCGCCCTGATGCGCGCGCGCGGCGCAAGGCCGTGCGCCTCGAGCGCCTCTTCGGACGCGACGAGCACCGCGGCGGCGCCGTCGACGATGCCGCTCGAGTTTCCCGCGGTGTGCACGTGACGAATCGCCCCGGCCTGCGGGTAGACGGCGAGCGCGAGCTGGTCGAGCGTCTCGCCGCGCGGGCCGACGGCCGCGGCGCCCATCGTCACGAACGACGGGTCGAGCTTCGCGAGCGTGTCCATCGTGGTCGACGGGCGCGGCAGCTCGTCGCGATCGAGCGCCAGCTGGCCGGTGGCAGGATCGTTCACCGCCACGAGCGAGCGCGAGAAGCGCCCCTCGGCGATGGCGAGGCCGGCGCGCTGCTGCGAGCGCACCGCCCAGCGATCGAGCTCCTCGCGCGAGATCCCCTCGAGCGTGGCGATGAGATCCGCCGAGATCCCCTGCGGCACCTGGAAGTGCTTCTTGCGCAGGAGCAGGTTGTTGCCGTCGATGCCGCCGCCGTCGGAGCCCATCGGCGCGCGCGACATGCTCTCGACGCCGCCGGCGACCACGAGCTGCTGGGCGCCGGACATCACGCCCATGGCGGCGAAGTTCACGGCCTGGAGCCCCGAGCCGCAGAAGCGGTTGAGCGTCGTGCCCGTGACCTCCCTCGGCCAGTCGGCCGCGAGCACGGCGTTGCGCGCGAGGTTCGCCCCTTGCTCGCCGGCCTGCGAGACGCAGCCGACCACGACGTCGTCGATCGCGGCGAGGTCGACGCGCGTGCGCTCGCCGAGCCGCCGCAGCGCCTGAGCGAGCAGCTCCTGCGGGTGGATGTTGCTGAGCGCGCCCTTGCCCGCCTTGCCGCGGCCGCGCGGCGTTCGGATCGCGTCGACGACGTATGCGTGTCCCATCGGAGCCCTCCGGATCTTCGGCGCGCGCGACGGCGTGCGCGTCGGTGCGTTGGATGTGGCCGCGCTCGCCGCCGGTGCGCGCCCGCTCGGCCGCGCTGGCGGCAGGATCGCGCGGATTCTAGTACCGAGCGGCGAGGCGCCGCGCGGGGATCGCTCGTTGGAATCGCGGCGGATCTTCAGGGCAGGGGCGCAGCCGGCGCCCCCGACGTGAACGCCCCGCACGGAGCGTCGTCGCGCCTGGCGGCAGATCTCGCTACGAGCTCCCAGCGCGCCGTACTAGGCCCTCGGGCGCATGGCTTGGGAGCCGCCGCGCCCGCGAACCGCACCCGCGCTGCGGGCTCGTCTGCTCGACGCGCTCGGCGACGAGGCCGCCGCGCTCGCCTGGGCGCTGCGGCTCGGCCTCGTTCGCTCGATCGCCGCGCGGCCGGCGCTGGCGAAGGCGCTCGCGATCGATGCTTCGCGCGTGCTCGACGCGCGCGGCGCGCGCGCGGCCCTCGACCGACTCGAGGCGGTGTTGCCGGCGTCGCTCACCGCGAGGGCGCCGCTCGAGGACGCGACGTTCGAGGCAGCGCTCGCCGCGCTCGCGCGCGAAGACGACGCGCCGTTCGCGGCGCCGACCGCGCTCGGCACGCTCTTCTCGGAGCTGCTCGCCCACGAGAAGGCCGCGCTCTTCGGCGACGCGTCGGCCAAGATCGGCGGCGCGGGGCTGCTGCCGGCGACGCGCCTCTACACGCCGCGCCCGATCGTGCGCTTCCTGCTCGAGAACGCGCTCGGCCCGGCGCTGCCGAGCGAGGCGCGCGCGGGGTGCTCGCTCGCGATCGAGGGGCTCGCGCGCCGCGTCTCGCGGCCGTTCGCGTCGCTCGCCGTGCTCGACCCCGCGTGCGGCGCCGGGCACATGCTCGTCGAGGCGCTCGATCTGCTCGCGGACGCGCACCTTGCCCGAGACGATCGCTCGCCGGTCGCGGCGCTCTCGCATGTGCTCGAGGCGCAGCTCGCCGGCATCGAGCTCGATCGCCGCGCGGCCGACGTGTGCGCGCTCACGCTCCGGCTGCGGGCGAGCGAGCGCGCCGGCGCCCTGGTGCACGCGGCGCCGAACGTCGTGGTCGTCGACGCGCGCGTCCCGCTGGGCACCACCGCCGCGCGTGATGGCGCGATCGCCGCCGCGTTCGCCCGCGCCGACGAGCTCGGCGCGCTCTTGCCGATGGGCGAGGGGGCCGACGTCGCGGAGCTCCAGCAGGCCCTCGCGGCGCGCGGCGTGCGCGGCCTCGGCGAGCTGCTGCGACCGCGCTGGGACGTCGTCGTGACCAACCCGCCCTACGTCGGCTTCCGCAAGCTCGATCGCGAGCTCGCCGCGCTCGCGCGCCGCGACGCGCGGGCCGCGCTCGATCTGTCGGTCGCGTTCCTCTCGCGGGGCTTTGCGCTGCTGCGCGACGACGGCGCGCTCGCCGCGATCGCTCCGGCGGCGTGGGCGACGAGCTCGGCGTGCGAGCCGCTGCGCGCCGCGATGCTCGACGAGGGGGCGCCGGCCGCGCTCGTCTCGCTCGGCCAGCGGGTCTTCGACGAGGCGCCGCTGCTCTTCTGCGCGCTGTCGATCGTCCGACGCGGCCGCGCGCGCGCCGACGAGCCGCTCGTGACGCTGCGGCTCGCGACGGGCTCTGGTGAAGAGGAGCTTCGGCGCGCGATCGCGCGCGGCGGGCGTCGCTGGCCGCTCGCGACGATCGAGGCCTTGCCGGGCAAGCCGCTGCTGCCGAACGCGCCCGAGAGCCTGCTCGAGGCGCTCGCGCGCGGCGCCCGCGGCGAGCAGCCGACGGTCGGGGAGCTCTTCGAGCCATGCGACGGCGTCTGGGGCGGCGACAACGCGCGCGACGTGCGCGAGGCGTGGGAGATGTTGCCGAGCGAGGCGTGGGCGCGCGCCTCGGGCGGCCAAGGCTACGCGCGCGCGTACGCGCCGATCTCTCGCCGCGTGCGCGCGGAGCTGGTCGAGGGGTGGCGCGGCGCGCCGCTGCGCGCGCGGGCGTTCGAGTACGCGCGCGTCGCGGGCGGCAAGCTGTCGGCGCGCCTCGCCGAGCCGGGGACGGCCGCCGTGGCCGGGGTCGTGACGATGGGCGCACGCGCCGAGACGAGCGACGCGCGCGTCCTCGAGGCGATCGCCGTGTTCGACGCGCGCGCCGGCGCGGCGCTGCTGCGCACGCT
>JAJXTK010000657.1 GCA_021783935.1 Myxococcales bacterium
GCGCCTCCTCGAAAAGAGGCGCCCTGCAATTGCGCTCCGAGAATCCCCTCGCTGCCCGCCGGGACGGCAAGCCCGCGCAGAGACCCGCGCGACGGTCACGCACCCGCTGGAGGGCGCGCGGCCGCGATCACTTCTGCGCGAAGCTCTGGAGGAAGAAGGCGATGACGAAGCCGAGGAGCACGAGCGACTCGATCAGCGCCAGGCCGAGGATCATCGGCGTCTGGATACGCGGCGCGGCCGAGGGGTTGCGCGCGATGCCGTCGAGCGCGGCCGCCGTGGCGCGCCCCTGACCGAGGGTGCCGCCGAGGGCTGCGGCGCCGATCGCGATGCCGGCCGCCAGCGCCGCCCACTGCTTGACGTCGTTCGCGTTCGACGCCGCCTTGAGGGCCTCACCCGCCGTGTCCTGCGCGAAGGCGTAGGACGTCGTGGCGAGGGTGGCGAGGGCAGCGCCCGTGGACGCGAACGTCTTCTTCAGCGACATCTCCAGTCTCCTTTCAAGTCTCCTGGATGCGATCCAGGTGAAACGTTGGGTCGTGGCCCAGGCGAGTCCCGCGAGGGGAGCGCGCGGGCCCCTTATCAGTGTTCGTGCTCGGTCGCCAGCGAAACGTAGATGGCCGACAGCAGGCAGAAGACGAGCGTCTGGACCACGGCGACCAGCGTGCCGAGCAGCATCAGGGGGAGCGGCACGAGCAGGGGGATCATCCCGAGCACCAGGCCGAGCACCAGGTGGTCGACCGCGATGTTCAGCATGAGACGAACGGCCAGCGTGCCGGGACGAATCAGGTGCGAGACGATCTCGATCGGCCCGACGAGCCAGGCGATCCACCACACGGGGCCGAGGAAGTGCTTCAGGTAGCCGACGCCGTTCTCCTTGAAGCCGTAGTAGTGGTAGGCGAAGAAGATGACGATCGCGCAGCCGAACGTGATGTTCAGGCTCGAGGTCGGCGGGCTCCACCCCGGGATGAGCCCGGAGATGTTCGAGAAGAAGATCAGGACGGCGCTGGTGCCGATGAGCGGCAGGTAACGCTTGGCGCGCTTCGCGCCCATCATGTCCTTCATCAGGTCGTAGAAGTACTCGACGAGCACCTCCATCAGCGTGCGGATCGAGAGCTTCGACTCGGGGACCACGGCCTCGTCGAGGTTCGCGATCTTGGCGCGCGCGATCGCCGCGAACAGGATCACCAAGCAGATGATCGTGATCGAGGAGAGCAGCGGCTCGAGCGAGTAGCGGCTCAGCGGCTCGTGCGCGACGAAGGTCTTCATCCCCGACAGGTTGTGGTCGAGGTTCGCGGGGAGACGCTGGATCAAGTACGTGAGGAAGGACGAGTGCTCGGGCATCGCGGGTTCGCTTCCTTGCGCGGATCGGCGAGGCGCAGAGCGGCCTACCGACCGCTCCTACCGGGTGCGGCGCGGAGCCCCCCTAACACGATTCCGGGCAGGAGTGCGCACAACCCGACGACCAGCCCGAGCCCCGGCACGACTCCTGCTCGCAAGAGCAGGAAGGCGCCGCCGAACAGCACGAGCACCTTGAACAGGTAGGCGAGCCCCCAGAGGCCGCTCCCCGACGGCCGTGTCATCGCGCGGCCGATCCCCGCGAGGAGCAGGAAATTCAGGAGGCCGACCCCGCCGCCGGTGAGCACGCCGACGGCGAAGCGGGCCCCTTGCGTGGTCGCGGCGGCGACGGCGAGCAGGATCGTCGAGGCGGCGATGCCGAGGGAGACCGTGCGAATGGTCGCGACGACCTCGGACTCGTCGGGCGGGGGCTCAGCGGGGTCGATCATCGGGTGGATTCCCGTCGTCGCGAGGCTTCGGCGGGGGCGGCGCATCGTGCGCGCTCCGCTCCTCGCGTTCGAGCTCATCCAGGCGCCGCTGGGCACGCTTGGCCGCGTCCCAGATCGCCTTGAACGCGAGGATCACGCCGAAGAGCGCGCCGAGCCCGGTGACCCAGCCGCGCTCGTGGAAGTAGCGGCGGTCGAGCCAGCGGCCTGCGTAGTAGCCGACGGCCAGCGAGACGACGAACTCGATGCCGACGGCGCCGACGTCGCCGAGGTCGCGCCACTTCCTCCCCTCGCCCTCGTCCATCGAATCGCCCGCGCTCGCCGGGATGCGGCCCGACGCGTGGCTGCGCGCGTCGATCGCCGGGGGGGAGCGCGTGCGGCGATAGCAACGCCTCCGGGGCCGGTCAAAGCGTCGGCATCGACGCCGAGACGCGCGCGACGGCGCGATCCTCTCCCGAGCCGCCCGTCCGTTGGCCGAGCGATCGACGCGGGCTGCCGTCGGTAGCGGTGCGCGCAGCCCGATTCTCAACGTCCTGCCAGGGGGCGCCGTCTGCGATAGCCTGGGCATCCCCTCGCGCACGCGGGGGTCATCGGGGAGAGGCCATGACGCAAAAGTTCGGAAACCTCGTCGAGCTGTTCGAACAGTCGGTCGAAGCCTACTCGGGCCGGGAGCTCTTCGGCACGAAGGTGGGCAAGACGTGGCGCTGGCTCACCTACGGCGAGTTCGGTCGCCTGGTCGACGCGTTCCGGGCGGGGCTCGCCGCGCGCGGCATCGGCAAGGGGGATCGCGTCGCCGTGATCTCGAACAACCGCATCGAGTGGGCCGTCGGCGCCTACGCCTGCTTCGGCCTCGAGGCGGTGTACGTGCCCATGTACGAGGCGCAGGCCGACAAGGAGTGGCTGTTCATCCTCAAGGACTGCGAGGCCAAGGCGCTGCTGGTCGCCTCCCAGGCCATCCACGCGAAGGTGCGCGACTTCAAGGAGAAGGTCCCCTCGCTGAAGGAGATCCTCTCGTTCGAGGGGTCGCACGAGGACCCCGACACCTACCAGAGCGTGCTCGCGCAAGGGCGCCTGAAGCCCGTCGAGGCCGCGAAGCCGTCGGCGGACTCGGTGTGCACGTTCATCTACACGAGCGGCACGACCGGCGAGCCCAAGGGGGTGATGCTCACCCACAACAACATCGCGTCGAACGTGAGCGCGATCCACGAGATCATCGACATGGAGGCCGACGATCGGTCGCTGTCGTTCCTGCCGTGGGCGCACTCTTTCGGCCAGACCGTGGAGCTCCACGGCCTCTTCTCGATGGGCGCGGCGATGGCGCTCGCGGAGTCGGTCGACAAGATCATCGACAACCTCGCCGAGACGCGCCCCACGATCATTATGAGCGTGCCGCGCATCTTCAACCGCATCTACGACCGCGTGCAGAAGCAGATCCGCGAGAAGCCGAAGCCGGTGCAGCTGCTGGTCAAGGCGGCGCTCGCGGCGGCGGCGAAGAAGCGCGATGGCGTGCGGCTCTCGGTGCCCGAGACGATCGCCTACGAGACGGCCGATCGGCTGGTGTTCGAGAAGGTGCGCGCGCGCTTCGGCGGGCGGCTCAAGTACGCGATCAGCGGCGGCGCGGCGATCTCGCGCGAGGTCGCCGAGTTCATCGACGCGATCGGCGTCACCGTCTACGAGGGGTACGGCCTCACCGAGACCTCGCCGATCGTGACCGCGAACGCGCCGGGGCGCCGCCGCATCGGCTCGGTCGGCAAGGCGATCCCGGGCTGCCGCGTGGTGATCGACAAGAGGGTCACCGGCG
>JAJXTK010000054.1 GCA_021783935.1 Myxococcales bacterium
CGCTCGGCGAGCCCTCTGCGCTGCTCGAGGCGCTGGCGGTGCCGAGCCGACGCCAGCGCATGCTCGTCCTCGGGCTCGGCGCGGCGTGGATCCGCGCCGTCGCGGAGCGCTGCGATCGCGGCGCCGGCGTCGACGCCATCCGCGCCGCCGAGCGCGAGGACGCGACGCTCGTCGACCCCGATCGGCTGCTCTCCTTCCTGCTCGACGCCGAGGCGGCCCTCGGCGACGTCGACGGCGCCGACGCGCTCGCGGCGTCGCTCACGGGGCGCGCCGAGCCAGCCGAGCTCGCGCGGGCGCGCATCGTCGCGCGCATCCAGGCGGGCGATCGTCGCGGGGCGCGCGCGCTGCTCGACGAGGCGGCGAAGGAGCCTTGGGGCTCGCGCCCGGCGATCGCCCGCTTGTCGCGGCGGCTGCTCGTCGAGCACTCCGCGATCGGCTCCTCGACCGAGGCCGAGGCGCTGCGGACGCACCTGCGCGAGGAGGCGGTCGCGGTGAACGCGCTCTCGCCGCTCTCGGGCCCGACGCGCAGGGCGGCGCCGCTCACGATCGTCACGGTGGCGCTGCTCGGCGTGGTCTTCGCGATCGAGGCATGGACGGGCGACACGACCTCCACCGAGCACCTCTTCGCGCTCGGCGCGCTGGTGGTGCCGCCGCGCGACGCCGGCGACTGGCCGCGCGTGTTCAGCGCCGCGTTCCTGCACGCGGGCTTCTTCCACCTCGCGTTCAACGCGGCCTCCCTCGTCGCGTTCGGCCGCTTCGTCGAGACCTTCTTCGGCCGGCTCGGCTACGCGCTCATCTACCTCGCGTCGATCGTCGGCAGCGCGGGGCTCGTCCTCGCGCTCGCGACGCCGGGCGCGCCCAAGGTGCTCGTCGGCGCCTCGGGGGCGATCTTCGGCCTCTTCGGCGCCTACCTCGCGGCCGTCGGCACGCGCGCCGAGCTGCGACGCTCACGGCGCGGACGCGAGCAGCTGCGCGTCTACCTCCTGCTCGTCGGCGCCCAGCTCGCGCTCGAACAGCTCCTGCCGCAAATCGCGACCAGCGCGCACGTCGGCGGGCTCCTCACCGGCGCGCTCGTCGGCGCGGTGCTCGCGCGATCGCGCAGGCTCGCGGCGCCGATCGGGTGACGGCCGGAGCCGGAGCCGAAGCCGATGCCGGAGCCGAAGCCGAAGCCGAGGCCGGAGCCGAAGCCGATGCCGAAGCCGATGCCGAGGCCGAGGCCGAAGCCGAAGCCGGAGCCGAAGCCGATCGCTACGCCGCGCTCGCCATCTCCTCGACGCTCACGACCTTCTCCGGCGCGTCCATCGGCGCGCGGCCGATCTGCCGGGTGCCGAGGCGCGGGAGGAACGGAGCGAGCAGGTACTGCTTGGTCATCCAGACGAGGAAGCTCGACTCGTTGAGCGCCGGGTCGATGTTCGGCGCGATCTCGGCGTGCAGCGCGGGGAGCGTGCTCCAGTGCGCGCCGGGCTTCATGTGGTGGGCGGCGTGGAGGCCGTTGTTGAACAAGAGGAAGTTGAGCAGCGGCGAGGTGAACGAGCGCGAGTGGTTCCACTTCGAGTACGGGTCGCAGTGCACGTGCTGCCCGTAGTTGAAGTACATGATCACGTAGAGCGAGGCGAAGCGCGGGATCCACAGCGTGAACACCGTGGCGCGCCAGTCGACGAACGAGAGCGCGATCGGCAGGCCCCAGCAGATCACCAGCTGCACCACGATGGAGCGGAACCGCTGCGGCTTGTGCGCCTTCGCGCTCTTCACGTACGCGTCGATGAGCGGCGCCTGCATCACGGCCGACACGAACGGGTAGGTGAAGGCGACCAGGGCGTTGTGCTTGTTCGAGTGGCGCCAGGTGATCGTCGCGTCCCCCTTGCCGTTGCTGAACTTGTGGTGGTTCAGGTTGTGCGTGGGGATCCAGTTGAACGCGGCGAAGCCGTAGAAGAGCGTCGCGACGTGGTTGAGCAGATCGTTGGCGCGGCGGCTCTTGAACGTGGGGCTGTGGTTGTGGTTGTGCGCGACGAGCCCCGCGCAGAGCGCGAAGTAGCAGGCGAGCGGCAAGAGCCAGGTGCGCAGCGAGGGCACCGTCCACATGACGACGAGGTTCACCGCCGCGAGGGCGAGCCAAAGGAGGGTCTTGATGTCGGCGGCGTAGCGCAGGCGCATGGTGTCTCGCTTCCTCTTCGAGCGGGCTCTCGCGACGAGCGTCGCCGACGCCGTCGTCCACGCGCATCGGGCGCGTCGCCACGGCGATCGGTGGCGAAGACCATAGCCGAGAGCGCGCCCTCGACCAGCGCGTACCCGAATTCGCACACGCCTCCCGATCGCGTTTGGTCACGCGAACGGTCGCTGCTTGCCGCGCGCATGGCGCGGAGACACGGCCAACCGATGCGATCGCGCCCCCGTCACCTCTCACGCCTGCTCTCCTTTGCGGCCTTCGCCGGCGGCCTCGCCGCGTGCGGTGGGGCCTCGCAGAACGCGGTCGTCGCCGCGCCGAAGCCCGCGCCGCCTCCCAGTTCGACGGCCGAAGCGCCCAAGCCGCCGCCCGAGATTCCCGTCGTGGCGCCGCAGGTCGGCGCGACCCCCGCGTTCTGCAGCGAGCTCGTCGTGGCTCCGAAGCCCATCGAGGCCGCGAAGCCGGCCGACCAGAAGGTCGACAGGGCCGGCAAGAAGGCCAAGCCGACGTCAGTGTGCGCGGACGCCAAGTCGGTCCTCGCGACGATCGCCACCGCCGCGCGCGCCGAGGCCGCGCACGATCGCGCCGCGCGAGACGCCGCCCTCGCGTCGCTCGCGAGCTGCGAGCGCGTGCCGACGTTGATCACCGACACGCTGCGCGCCGAGCTCGCGCCGGCGGTGTGCGGCGAGGCGATCGTCACGCCCGCCATCGAAGCGCGCGGCAAGGAGGCGCTCCCCCAGCACCTCGCCGACGCCCGCGCCATGATCGGCGCCTCGCGCCTCGCGCGCCTGCGACCGAAGAAGGGGGAGTTCGATCTGCTCGCGCGCGCCGAGAAGGATCCGGCCGCGGCGCAGGCGAGCCGCAAGCTCCTGCTCCTGTGGAAGGACGCCATCGAGAAGGAAGAGGGGGACGCGATCGCGTTCGCCAACGGCAGCCGCAACGCGGAGATCCAGGCGATCGTGCGCTTCGAGATCGCCGGCGCCTGGCTCGCCTTCGCCAAGGAGCTGCGCGCGACTTCCCTGCCCGAAGAGATCAAGCAGCTCGCCAAGAGCGATCCTGACCTCGAGGTCCGCTACCTCGCCAAGCTCGACGAGGTCACCATGCCGATCGTCGATCGCGCCAAGCAGATCGCCCTCGCCGGCCTCGGCTTCGCGGTGCGCGACGGCGTCCTCGTCAAGTCGCTGCTGTCGTACGAGCCGGTCCTCGAGGCCTTCCGGTCGCGCGTCGGCTTCGAGGTCCGCCCGACGCGCATGCTCGACCTCCAGCTGCCCGACGTCACGGCCGGCAAGCCGAGCGACGTGGTCGTCATCGCGCGCTCGCTGCCCCCGTGGTTCACGTTCGCCGCCCTCGAGCGAGTCGATCCGGCCTCGCTGCTCGGCGCGCCCACGCTCGAGGCGCTCGCCTCCCACCGCGGCATCCCCTCGGAGCTGCGTCGCGAGGTCGAGAAGGAGAAGAACCTCGACGAGGTGCGGCGCGGGGCGATCGCCCTCTCGCGCACGCGCGTCGCGCTCGAGTACGAGTCGGTGCCCGACGCGCAGGCGGCGGCTGGCTGGGCGGCCCCCAAGCGCGCGATCGACCAGCTGCGCGTCGCCGTCGCCAAGGCCCTGCTCGGCCCGCAGACGCCGCCGCCCAAGCCCGGTGATCCGCTCGCGACCGCGCCGCAGAGCGCCTACGAGCTGAAGTACCTCGACGCGCTCGCCAAGGGGCAGGGGCCGATCGCGCTGGCGGCCGACTACGACGCCGCGCTGCTCGCGCTCGACGGCGCGCAGCGCTTCTCCTCGGCCGAGATGGGCCCGGGCGCGCTCGACCCGAAGGCCGCGTACGAGGCCGCGATCAAGCGACTCGACGCCCTCGAGAAGCGCAAGGGGATGGGCCCCGCCCACGCCGTGCGGGCCCACGAGCTCGCCAACAGCGCGCGCGAGACCCTCAAGCTGATGACCAAGGGCCCCGCCCCCGCGGCGAGCGCGGCGCCGAAGGCGCCCTAGCAGGCCGTTGAGTTTCTCTGGAGCTGCCCGATCCGCTCGCGCGCGATCGACCACGGCCTGCTCTCTGTCACAGTGTCCGCAGGCCGCGGCCGAGCGGGCGTGCGTCGCCTCGCTACTTGTCGAGTCGAAGCGCGGTCGGGAAGGCCGCGCGCTCGGCCTCCTTCGGGTTCGCCTCGTCGACGCCGTCGGCGAACTCCTCGTCGGCCGTGTGCTGGAGGAACGGACCGCCGAGCTCCTCGGGGACGATCTCGTCGCGCACGTCCTCGCTGACCTCCTGCGCCGACGTCGCAGCCTGTAGGAACTCCTCGGCCAACGTCTCTGCGAGCTGCTCCGGCGCGCGCGCGGGACCGCCGTGAGGGTCGTGCACGAACGCCTCTCCATCGTCGGCGCGCGACGGCGGCGGCGAGGGCTCCGCGCGCGACGGCTTCGGCCTTGGCGGCTGCTGGGCTCGGGCTCTCGACGGCGGGTCCATCCGGGTGTGCATTCGGCTCTCCTTGCGCGCACGGCGTGTACGCTCTTCGCGTGCCTTCGCGTGCCGACGCCACGACTCAGGCAGCCCGCGTGCCCGCGTCGCGACGCCGTGGGTGACGCCGCCGAGCCGGTGAATCGAAAGCCCCCTCGGCTCGTCGCACGGGCCGACGCGGCGCGGATCCGGCCGAGGCGTTTTCTCGGCCGCCATGGGCGCTCGCCGGTATCTTCGAGCCACGCGGCGTGCGCTCGCACGCGGCAACGAGGGCAGAGGGCGATGAAGACGTCGGCTCGGTACGCAAAGGCCTCGATGATGCTGACGCTCGGCGCGCTCGCCCTGCTCGCGCCGGTGACCGACGGCGTCGCGGGCAACAGCTGCGGTCCGGGCTCGGCCGATCCGGCGACGGGCGTGTGCAACTGCCCCGGCGGCTACGTCGCCAAGGGGACGCCCGGCCACTCGCGCTGCGAGCCCCTCGCCCGGCCGCAGCCGACCGCGACCGCGAAGCCCACGGCGACCACGAAGCCCACGACGACGACCGCGCCCACGACGACGGCGCCCCCGAAGCTGGCGGGCAATCGGTCGGTCACCATCTCCGGCGGCAGCTTCCTGATGGGCTCGAGCGGCGCCGACGACAAGGACGCCGACCCGCCGCACCTGGTGACGGTGAGCTCCTACCAGATCGACGCCTACGAGGTCTCGGTCTCCGACTACGATCGGTGCGTCTCGGCCGGCGTGTGCAAGAAGCCGCCCGCGACCACCGACACCGACTGCAACTACGGCTCGGCGCGCACCGACCACCCGATGAACTGCGTGACGTGGCCGGAGGCGCAGACCTACTGCACGTGGCAGAAGAAGCGGCTGCCGTCCGAGGCCGAGTGGGAGTTCGCGGCGCGCGGCCCCAAGGGCAACGAGTATCCGTGGGGCGCGGCGACGCCGACCTGCCAGTACGCGAACTTCACGGCCGCCTCGACCGCGACGCCCGGCTGCGGGCTCGGCACCTCGCCGGTGGGAACGCACCCGGCCGGCGCGACGGCCGCGGGGGTCTACGACCTCGCGGGCAACGTCGAGGAGTGGACGCTCGACCTCGCGGCGAGGTTCAACGGCGTGCCGGGCGCGGATCCGGGCGGGCCGATCTCGGGGACGCAGCGCGTGGTCAAGGGGGGGTCGTGGGACCTCTCGTCCGAGCACTTCCTGCACGGCGCGCACCGCGAATTCATGAGCCCCGAGGAGCGCCAGAACTGGCTCGGCTTCCGGTGCGCGGCGGGCACGATGCCGCTGCCGAACGCGTTCATGTACCGGCCCCTATCGACGTCGAGCTCCCCCTCGTCGCCGCCCGCGCCCATGGCGCCGAGCGACCCCGACGCGATGATCTCGATGCAGGGGGGCGAGTTCACGATGGGCGATCCGGCGCAGCAGAACGCCTCGCCGGCGCACCGCGTTTGGGTCACCGCGTTCTCGATCGACAAGTACGAGGTCACCGCCAAGCGCTACGCGGCGTGCGTGAACGCCGGAGTCTGCGGCGCGCCGGTGCTCGCCGAGCCCGAGTGCACCTATGGCAAGGTCGGCAAGGAGAGCTACCCGATCAACTGCGTGACGTGGGACGAGGCGAGGTCCTTCTGCGCGTGGACCAAGAAGCGCCTGCCGACCGAGGCCGAGTGGGAATTCGCGGCGCGCGGCCCCTCGACGCGCACCTTCCCGTGGGGCAACGACGCAGCGACCTGCGCGCGCGCGAACTTCAAGGGGTGCGCCGGTGGCCCTGCGATGATCGGACAGCGCGGTCTCGGGATTAGCTATTTCGGCGTGCACGACATGTCCGGCAATGTCGATGAGTGGGTGAAGGACTGGTCCGGCCCGTACGCCGCTGGCGCCTCGGTCGACCCCTCGGGGCCGGCGTCGGGGACCAAGCGCGTCATCCGTGGCGGCAACTGGAAAGAAGAGCTCGGCCTCCAGTCCTTCGCGCGCTGGTCATCGGATCGGGCGACGACTACGATTGGATTCCGCTGCGCGAAGACCGGCACCTGACGGCCCGACCGCAGCGGCACGCGCCGGAGGGGCACCCCGACGGCGCGGCGGCGGGACGGGGCGCCCCGCACGACGCCCCGCGCGCGCAGATCGAATCGAGGCGCCGATGAGTGGTGAGCTGCAGCAGCTTCGTCCGGGAGACTCCTTCGCCGGGCGCTATCGCGTCGTCCGCATGATCCGCGCGGGCGGCATGGGCGCCGTGTACGAGGTCGAAGACGGGGCGACGAAGCGGCGCCGCGCCCTCAAGCTGATGCACCCGTCGCTCGTGCAGTCGCCCGAGTCGCGCATGCGCTTTCAGCGCGAGGTGACCATCGGCGCGGAGCTCGAGACCGAGCACGTCGTCGAGGTGCTCGACGCGGGGCTCGATGCGCAGACGCAGGTCCCCTACATGACCATGGAGCTCCTCAAGGGGGAGGAGCTCGGCGATCGGCTCGAGCGGCAGATCCGCCTCGATCCGGGCGAGGTCGTCGCGGTCCTCGAGCAGGTCGCCCGCGCGCTCGACAAGGCGCACCAGAAGGGGATCGTCCACCGCGATCTCAAGCCCGAGAACATCTACCTCACGCCGCGCGAAGACGGCTCGATCCGCGCCAAGATCCTCGATTTCGGCATCGCGAAGCTGATCGAGGGGGCGCAGACGAGCGCGACGCAGGCCGCGGGAACGCCGCTCTACATGGCGCCCGAGCAGACCGAGAAGCACGGGCACGTCTACCCGCAGACCGACATCTGGGCGCTCGGTCTCGTCACGTATCGCATGCTGGTCGGCGCGTCGTACTGGCAGGGCGACTCGCTCAACCAGCTCTACCGACAGATCCTCATGGATCCGATCACCTCGGCGGTGCAGCGCGCCGCGGCGCTCGGCGTGGGGCTGCCGCCGACGTTCGACTTCTGGTTCTCGCGCTGCGTGAACCGCAACCCGCAGGAGCGTTACGCGACGGCCGGCGAGGCGGTCTCCGAGCTCGCGAAGGTCTTCGGCCTGTCGATCTCGGGCGCGCGCGGCTACCCGCTGGGCGCCGGCTACACGCCGACCGAGCTCGGCGCGGTCGCGCCCGCGGCGACGCCGACGGGCCTGCCGCGGGGCGCCGTGACCGGTCCGTACACCACGCCCACCTCCTACGCCGGCTACACGGCGCCGCCGGGCACGCAGCCCTACGGCACGCCGCAGCCGGGCGGTGGCACCATGGCGGCGCCCGGGATGATGGCCGGCACGCAGCTCGCTGCCGCGGGCATGTACGGCGCCACGACGTCCGCGTCGGGCGCTGCGGTCGTCACGCCGCCGCCGGAGCAGGCCGCGCCTCCGAAGAAGAGCTCGCGCGCCCCGATCGCCGTCGCGCTCGTCGCGCTGCTGGGCGTCGCGGGCGGCGGGCTCTACCTCGCGACGCGCGCCTCGGAGCCGGCGCCAAAGGCCGCGGGCGCGAGCGAAGAAGAGGCGCCGGCCAAGAAGGCGAAGGCCAGCGCGGGGGAGCCGAAGAGCGCCGACACGAACGCGTGGATCGGGCAGATCGAGCTCTCCAACCAGTACCTGCCGGTCAAGGGCTTCGAGCTGCAGAAGCACGAGGTCACGCGCGAGGAGTACGCGCGCTGGCTCGCGGCCGACAAGGACGCGACGCAGAACCACCTGCCGCTCGACCACGTCTCGACGCTCGTCCCCGGCGCCAAAGACGGCCGGCTGCCGATCACCTGGGTCACCTACGAGGACGCGGAGGCATTCTGCAAGGCGATCCGCGCGCGCCTGCCCACCGCCCAAGAGTGGGACCTCGCGGTCGCCGGCCCGTCGAAGAACAAGTATCCGTGGGGAAACACGTGGCTGTCCGGCGCCGCGGCCAAGGACATCGCGTGCGATCGCGGCGAGGACGCGTCCGCCGTCGAGGTCGGTACGTCGCCAGCCGACAAGGGCCCGTACGGCCACCTCGACCTCGCGTGCAACGTGCAGGAGTGGACCTCGACCAGCGACCCGACGGGGAAGCAGAAGCTCAATCGAGGCGCCGACGCGGCCAGCGGCAAGGCGGACTTCGACAACCCTGGCTCGACCTTTACCGAGGCCGGCGCGGCCGAAGGGGCCGTGCGCGAGACCAAGGCCAACGACCTCCTGGGCTTCCGCTGCGCACGCGACGTCAACTGAGCGCACGCAGCGCGCCCATCGGGAGCGCGCCTCGCCCCTGAGCGCGTGTGCAGCTGGATTCGGTGCGGCGGGCTGCGCCGTTCGCGTGCTCGTGTGCAAACGCCGCGCAAACCCGCAGGGGGGCGCGCGCCGGCCCGAGGATGGACGTCGGTGCGGTCGATGCTAGGCTCATGCTCGTGCAGGTCGTGCTGCGGAAGCTCGGCAACGGTGCCCGCGCCGTCATCGGCCGGCTGGTCCGCGCCCCGCGTCGAGGCTCGGTCGTCGTGATCGAGTTCCCTGACGGGCTGCACGAGTACGTGACCACGCCCGTGCGGCGCGTGCTGCGCCTCGCGGGGCGCGACGTGTTCTACATCGAGACCGCGAATTCCCGCTATCGGCTCGAAGTTCGAGAGCGCGAGCGGGCGGTCGCCGAAGCCGGCCGCTGAGCGCGGGCGCGCGCCGATCAGTCGAGCGCGGCGTTCCTGCCCGCTCGGGCGCCGCCGTGCACGGCGGCGAGCGCGGCGCGGTGCGCGCCGGCGACGAGATCGCCCGCGACGTAGAGCCCGGCCACCGGCGCCCCCGCGCGATCGAGCACGCGCTGCGACGCGTCCGCCGCGAGCCCGGCGCTCAGCAAGCGAGGCCGATCGCCGAGCAGGAATCGTTCGCCCTCCCGTCCGAAGAGCGAGCCGGCGGCGGCGAGCGGCGCGCCGTCGAGCCACACCGAGATCGGCTCGTCCCCGTCGGGGCGCGCGATCGACGCGAACAGCCGCAGCGAGGGGCGCACGAGCTCGGGCAGCTCGCGCGCGAGCTCGTGCTCGCCGGAGCCGTAGAGCAGCGAGCCGGTGAGCACCCCGCCGGTCGCGAGCACCAGCGCGTCGGCGTCGACGACGCTGCCGTCGGCGAGCGTGAGCCGCGCGCGCGCGTCGAGCGCGATGGCCGTGACCTCTGCGTCGGCGCGCACGACGTCGGCCGCCTCGAGCGCCCGATCGGTCCAGGCTAAGAAGCGCGCAGTCGCGGCGCCGCCCGGCACGCCGAGGGCCTCGCCGACCGGACGCGAGAGCCGTGCCCGCAGGCGCGCCATCGCCGCAGGGCGCGTGCCCACGACGGCGGGCAACAGCACGACGGCGCGCGGCGCATCGCCAGCAAGAGACTCGGCGAGGCGATCGGCGAGCCAGTCGACGCGCGCGTCGTCGTCGTGGCGCGCGGCGAGCTCGGCGAGCGGCAGACGCATCTCCTCGCGCTCGCGCAGGAAGACCCCCCGGACGATCCGCGCGCCGGCGCCGCCCCGCGCGCGCAGCTCGGCGTCGAGCGAGGCAGCGATCGCGTGCGCGTCCCAACCGTCGACCTGCAGATCGGGCACCAGGTGCTGGCGCGCGGGCTCGATCGCGAGCGCCTGCTGGTCGCGCCCGCGCGTCGGCCGCAGCGCGCCGAAGGCCGAGCAGACCAGGGCGTCGGCGAGCACGACCGGCGCGCGCGCGGCCTCGAAGAACTCCGTGATCTCGGGCGCGAGCGGCGCGCTCGACGCCGCCCCGATCGCCTTGAGGTCGTAGGCGCCCGCTCCGAGCGCGCTCGCCCCGGCGCGCCCTCGGAGGATCGTGACCGCCGCGCCAGCTCGGCGCGCGGCGAGCGCCGCCGCGCCGCCCGCGAGGCCGGCGCCCACGACGACGACGCGCGCTCGGGCCACGCGCTCTCGGCTCAGCTCGCCGTGCGCGCTTGCGCGAGCATGCGCGGGCCGTCGCGGAAGAGCACCTCGACCTTGGCCGGGTCGAGGACCGTCACCACGACGCCGTCGCCGAACTTCGAGTGGCGCACGAGGTCGTTCTTCGCGAACGACAGGTCGATGCGGTACGGCTTGAACGCCGCGTAGTCCTTGCCGACGACGGCGCGCTCCCAGCTCGCGGCCTGATCTTCCTCGCGCTTCTTGGTGGCGACGGCGTGCGACTTGGCGCCGCCGCCGCGGGGCCGCGCGGCGGGCGCGCTCTTGTCGCCGCGGCTCGCGCGCTTGTGCGCGGCGGCGGCGTCCTTCTGGGCCTGCGTGAGCCGGAACAGGTGGTGCCCCTTGCAGCTCAGACACTCGACCTTCTTCGGCGTCTTGCCGTCGCGATCGAGGGCGATGATGCGGTGAGTCCGATCGGCCTTGCAGGAGGTGCAGTAGGCGTCGATCTCGCCGCCGGGCTTGAGGTTCGTGCTCGACATGCGGGCCGGAGGCTCCTTCTCAGGAATCGCCGGACGTAAGCGGATGACCGCGCGGCCGGCGTTTCGGGAGCGGCGAGTCTACCACGCGACGCGTCGCCATGGAGCGTCGACGACGCGACCGTCGCGCCGTAGCTTCCCTTCTCGATGCAGACCGAGCGCGGCGAGGCGACGCACGGGATCACGCGCGACGGCGAGGGGCGCCTGTGCTGTGGCGGTGTCCCGCTCGCGGAGGTCATCCGCACGGCCGGGGTCTCGACCCCCGCCTACGTCTACGACCTCGACGCGATCGCGGCCGTGGGGCGCAGGCTCTCGCGCGCGCTGCCGCGCGGTTCGGTGTGCGCCTATGCGATCAAGGCGAACGGCGCGGGGCCGATCGTGCGCGCGCTCGTGCACGAGGGGTGCGGCGTAGACGTGGTGTCGGGGGGTGAGCTCGCGGCGGCGCTCGCCTGCGGCGTCTTGCCCGACCGCGTCGTCTACAGCGGCGTCGCCAAGCGCGACGACGAGCTCGACCGCGCGATCGCGGCGCAGCTCCGCGGCATCCACGTCGAGAGCGTCGAGGAGATCGACCGGCTCGCCGCGCGCGCGGCGGCGCTCGGCGCACGCGACGTCGGCGTCGCGATCCGTCACAACCCCGACGTCGAGGTCGACACGCACGCGAACATCGCGACGGGGCACGACGAGGCGAAGTTCGGCGTCGCGGCCGAGGACATCGGCGCGGCGCTCGAGGCGATCGCGCGCTCGCCCCGGCTGAAGCTGCGCGGGCTCTCGGCGCACGTCGGTTCGCAGATCATGCGGGAGGAAGAGTACGCGGCCGGCGTCACGGCGGTGTGCGAGCTCGCGACCGCGGTGCGCGCGCAGGGCTTCGGGCTGCGCTACCTCGACACCGGCGGCGGCTTCGGCGTGAGCTACCGCGACGAGCACGCCACGCCCGACCCGACGCGCTTCGTGGCGACGGCGCTCGCGAAGATGAAGGAGCACGGCCACGGGGATCTCGAGCTCGTGGTCGAGCCCGGGCGCGCGCTGGTCGCGGCGCACGGCGTGATCGTCACGCGCGTGATCCAGCCGAAGGTCTCGCGCACCGGTCGGCGCTGGCTGCTCGTCGACGCAGGCATGAACGATCTGCTCCGCCCCGCGCTCTATCAGGCGCACCATCGCATCGAGCCGCTCGAGTCGAAGCCCGGCGAGGCGCGAGTCGCCTGGCGCGTGGCGGGGCCCGTCTGCGAGTCGAGCGACGACTTCGGCGAGTACCTGCTCCCCGACCCGCCCCCTGCGCTGCTGGCGATTCGCGACGCGGGGGCCTACGGCCGCTCGATGGCCTCGGCGTACAACGCCCGGCCGCTCGCCTCCGAGATCTTCGTCGCGCGCGGGGGCATCGCCGCCGTGCGCACGGCCGACGGGCTCGCCGAGACGATCGAGCGCGAGCTCGGTCTGACCCTGGCGCGCGGGGCGGATCGATCGTGACCGCAGGTGCACGCTCGCGGCGCCCGCCCGCGGAGTCGTCGGGCGCGCGGCTGGTACGGCGCTTGAAGACGCAGGCTCCCAGAATGTCCCTTCGCGCGCAGAGCCCCGCGCTCCTCGGCCTCGTCGCGAGCGCGCTCGTGACCTTCGTCGGGCCGATCGCCAACGCACAGGAGCAGCCCGCCGAGGCTGCGGTCGAAGCGTCGGCGCCGCCCGTCCGCAAGGCGAGCCGCGACGGCGCGCGTGGCTTTCTCGAGGCCCGTGGCAGCTACGGCACCTACGGCGATCTCGCGAGCGGCAACGGGCTCGGGCTCGGGCTCGCGGGCGGGCTCGCCTGGGGGTGGATCGATCTCGGGATCGCCGGCAGCTACGCGTCGCTGCCGACCCACACGACCGACCGGATCGACATATTCGGCGTCGGCCCCGAGCTCGCGACGCGCACCTGGCTCGGCGGCCCCGCCACCCTTCGGATCGCGGTCGATCCGCAGTACCGCTCGATGCGCGAAGCGGGCGCCTCGACCGGGCTCTTGGGCGCTGATCTGCTCGCGCAGTTCCTGTTCACGATCTCCGAGGAGACGACCCCCGCCTGGCGCCTCGGCGTCGGCGGGCACGTCGGCCGCTTCTGGGAGCTGGGCGCCGGCGATCGCGCCTACTGGACCGCCGGCGTCGACGTCGTGGTGCGCAGCTGGTGGTGAGCGCGCGCGCCGACGACCGAGGCGCGCCCTACTCGGCGGCGGCGGCCGTGTGGGCGCTGAGCCCGAGGGCCGCGCGGTAGGCGGCGACCGTCGCCTCGACGTGCGTCTCCCAGCGAAGCGCCCGCGCCTGCACGAGCCCGCGCCGCACGCACCGCGCGCGCGTGGCCTCGTCGTCGACGAGCGCGCGCAGGCCGGCGGCGATGGACGCGACGTCGGTCGGATCGACGTACACGGCGGCGTCTCCCGCGACCTCGGGCATCGCGGAGCACGCGGAGGTGAGCACCGGGCAGCCGCTCGCGAGCGCCTCGCAGATCGGGAGCCCCCACCCCTCGCGGAGCGACGGCTGCATCAGGGCGTGCGCCTGGCGGTAGAGCGCCGAGAGCTCGCGCGAGGCGACCGGCGGCACCAGATGCACGCGCGACGCGACGTCGGGCGAGAGATCCTTCAGCAGCGACCGCCCCGATCCGAGCCGGTGGATGAACACGAGGTGGGTGCGCGGGTCGCTCGCGAAGGCCGCGCCGAACGCGGCGACCGCGCGCGCGTGGTTCTTGTACGGCGCCGACTGCCCCACCGCGAGGAAGTAGCGATCGACCCCGGGGAGCAGCCGCTGGACGATGGACGCGTCCTCTTGGCGCTCGGCCGGGCCGCGCGCCGGCGCGAAGCCGCTCGGCACCCCCAGCAGGCCGACGTGGGTGCGCGCCGCCGCCGACGGCTCGAGGCGCGCGACGTCGCGCGCGGTGGCTTCGCTCACGGTGACGATGCGCGTCGCGGCGCGCAGCGCTCGGCCGATGCCGATGCGGTAGAACGAGCGCTCGACCAACCCCCACATCCCCGGCGACTCGCAGAGCTGGGGGGTGTCGAGCCACATCGTGTCGTGCACGGTCGCGACCGTCGGCATCGAGAGGCCGGCCGGCAGGATGTTGAACGTCGCGTGGAAGAGATCGACCCCGCGCAGATCGACCACGCGCGGCAGAAACGCGAGCGTCGCCGGGCCGTTGGCCTCGGCGCTGACCTCCACCTCGCGCACGTTCGGCGCGCTCGAGAGGGGGCGTCGGGCGCGCGGATGGCGAAGCAGCAGGAATTCGTGCTCCGGCATGCGCCCCGGCACCGCGGACACCAGAGCCTCGACCACCGCGGACACGCCGCTCGGTCGCTCCCGGATGTACCGAGCGTCGATCGCGATCCGGCTCATGATGCTTTCTCGATGCCTGAATTATGGATGGTTTGCGATGAAACAGTGTGAAGCGGCTCGCGATTTTCGCGAACTTGCGCTCCGCGTGCGCGATGCAGCGGCGCCGCCGCGGTGGGCGATCCCGCTACGAACTTCCTGCGCGAGCGGCTAGCTTCGCCGCGGCATGCGCGGGCGTTCGCCGACGACCTGGGTCTTCCTCGGAGTCACCTTCGGCGCGATCGCATTTCTCGCGCTGCGCTCCGGTCACGAGTCGGGCGGCGTCACGCCGGTCGCGTCTGCGTCTGCGGAGCCCGCCGCGCTCTTCGCGCTCGGTGACCTCCGCGCCGACCCGGCCACGCTCCCCGTCCTCGGCGGCCTCGTGATGGGGAGCGAGGTGCGCGACGGCTTCCGGGTGGTCGGCGTCACCGCCGTGTCGAACGGCCGCTTCGGCTGCCTGCTCGATCGACGCGGCGAGGTCGCGATCGCCGTCTGGATCGAGCGCAAGAGGGCCGAGAAGCCCGCGCCGGTGCAGAGCTCGAAGTACTCGCTGTTCTGGGGCGACGTCCACCCGGGCGCGCTTCCGGAGCCGCAAATCCTGGACGTCATCAAGGTCATCCGTGACCGCATCCAGGCGAGCGAGTCGACGGTGCCGATGCCCGCGGGGCTCTGATCACCGTTCGCGCAGGCGAGCACGGGTGCGTGTCGGCGCCCTTCTCGCATCGCGCCGCTGCGTGCCATGCTTGCGCCGATGCCGACCGAGCCCGCGCGCGCCCTGAGCGACGCGACGCAAGTCCCGACGGCGGCCGCCGAGGTCGACGCGGCCAAGATCGCCGAGCACGAAGAGGCCGCGCACGAGAAGCGCAACTGGGTGCGCCTCACCTTCGACTGCAACGATCACTGCGTATTCTGCCTCGATTCGAACGCGCACACGGGCGAGATGCGCGAGCGCGAGGAGGTCAAGCGGCAGATCCTCGACGGCCGTCGCAAGGGGGCGACGCGGCTGATCCTCTCGGGGGGCGAGCCGACGATCCACCCGAGCTTCGTCGACTTCGTGCGGCTCGGCCGGCTCGCCGGCTACGCGAAGATCCAGACCGTCACCAACGGCAGGCGCTTCGCGTACGGCGACTTCCTGCAGCGCTGCCTCGACGAGGGGCTCTCGGAGATCACCTTCTCGATCCACGGCCCGAACCCCAAGGTCCACGACGCGCTGGTCGGCACCAAGGGGGCCTGGGACGAGGAGATGAAGGGGCTGTCGGGCGCGCTCGGCGACGGCCGCCCCATCGTCAACATCGACATCGTCATCAACCGCGCGAACGTGCGCCACCTGCCGGAGATGCTGCGGCTGTTCACGTCGATGGGGGTGCGCGAGTTCGATCTGCTGCAGGTCGTCCCCTTCGGCCGCGCGTTCACCGACGGCCGCGAGACGCTCTTCTACGATCTGTCGGAGGCCAAGCTCTACCTCGAGGAGGCGCTCGCCTACTCGAAGCGCGACGACGTCCACCTCTGGCTCAATCGCTTCCCGCCGCCGCACCTGGAGGGGTTCGAGCACCTCATCCAGGACCCCTACAAGCTCAACGACGAGATCCGCGGTCGCAAGGAGGAGTTC
>JAJXTK010000055.1 GCA_021783935.1 Myxococcales bacterium
CGCGCTGCAGGGGCGGGAGCACGTAGCGCTCGTGGGGATCGGTGAGGCACGACATCCGGTAGATCGCCTCGGCGCGCGCCTCGTCGAGCCCCGCGTCGCGCAGCACGCGCAGCACGCGCTCGGAGCCGACGTCGCCGACCGCCTTGGCGCGCTGGAAGACGCGCACCGCGACGAGCTTCTGCATGACCTCCTCGACGATCTCGAGGTTGCCGGCCGAGAAGAGCGAGGCGAGGTACTTCAAAGGGAGCCGCGCCTTCTTGACCGCGCCGACGAGCTCCTCGCTGTCGTGCTCGTAGAGGCTCGCCCCCGCGCGCCCCATGACGGGCAGCAGCGGCGGCACGTAGTAGAGCATCGGCATCGTGCGGAACTCGGCGTGCAGCGGCAGCGCGAGCCCCCACTCGACGACCCATTTGTAGGTCGGAGACCTGCGGGCCGACTCGAGCATCTCGGGCGAGACGCCGCTGCGCTCGGCGGCCGCGATCACCTCGGGATCGTTCGGGTCGAGCAGCACCCCGCGCTGCGCCTCGACGAGCGACCTCTCTGGCGACTTCATCGCCTCCGCGAAGCGCTCGGCGTCGTAGAGCAGCACGCCCATGTAGCGGATTCGGCCGACGCACGAGTGGAAGCACGCCGGCGGCTGCCCGGTCTCGAGGCGCGGGTAGCAGAGGATGCACTTCTCGGACTTGCCGGTCTTCCAGTTGAAGAAGACCCTCTTGTAAGGGCAGGCCGACACGCAGGCGCGCCAGCCGCGGCAAACGTCCTGGTTGATGAGGACGATGCCGTCCTCGCCGCGCTTGTAGATCGCCCCCGAGGGGCAGGCGGCGACGCACGCCGGATTGACGCAGTGGTTGCAGATGCGCGGGAGGTACATCATCGCGATGCCCTCCACGTCGAAGAGCATGCGCCGCTCGTCGTCGGTGAGCGCGGCGAGGTTCGGATCGTTGCGCGCGTAGACGGCAGAGCCCGAGAGGTCGTCGTCCCAATTGGGCCCGGCCTCGAGGTCAATCGGCTCGCCGGTGAGCTGCGATACGGGCACCGCCGTCGGCTGGTCGTCCCCCTCGGGGGCGTCGAACAGGTCGCGGTACTTGTAGGTCCACGGCTCGTAGTAGTTGTCGAGGACGGGCTGATTCGGGTTGTAGATGACCTTCAAGAGGCCGGAGAGCCGCCCTTGCCCCTTGAGCTTCAGCCGACGCTTCTCGGTGACCTCGAAGCCGCCCTTGTACTGCTCCTGGTCTTCCCACAGCGTCGGGAAGCCGGTGCCCGGCTTGGTCTCGACGTTGTTCCACCACATGTACTCGGCGCCCGGACGGTCGGTCCAGACGTTCTTGCAAGCCACGCTGCAGGTGTGGCACCCGAGGCATTTGTCGAGGTGGAAGACCATCGACACGTGCGCGCGCACGTCCATTGCCAATCTCCTGTCCACCGAGTGATCCGAGCGATCCGAGCGAGATAGATAGAAACAGCGAGGGAACAAGGAAGCGAGGTGAGAAGGGTTCGTCGAGCACGACTCCCCGCTGTGCGGGGCAGGGTGATTCGTCCAAGTCTCTGCGGCCTCGACTCCCTTCCCTCGCACCGCGGGGGAAGGGCTGGGGATGGGGGCCGTTCGCGCCGTCGCGGGGCAGACTTTGCGGCGGCAGTGCTACCAGACGAGCTTCTTGAGCTTCTTGACGACCACGAACGTCTCGCGATTGACCCCTTGCGGACCCCAGTAGTTGAACGCATAGGTGAACTGCGCGTAGCCGCCGATCATGAACAGCGGCTTGAGGCGCGTGCGGGTGAGGCTGTTGTGCGCCCCCGCGCGGCGGTTGCCGCGCAGCTGCGACTTCGGGACCCCCACCGTCCGCTCGGTTGCGTGATAGATGAAGCACATGCCGCGCGGCATCCGGTCGCTCACGCAGGCGCGCGTGACGACCACGCCGTGATCGTTGGCGACCTCGACCCAGTCGTTGTCGCGGATGCCGGCGAGGCCCGCGTCCTCCTCGTTCAGCCAGACCGGCTCGATCCCGCGCGACAGCGTCGCCATGCGGAGCGTGTCGCCGTAGGTCGAGTGGATGTGCCACTTGCCGTGCGGCGTCAGGTAGTTCAGCACCAAGGCCCCATCGCCGGTGCCGGTCTTGACCAGATCGCGGGTCTGGGGGCGCTCGGCACGGGGCTTGAACACCGGCAACGACTCGCCGTACGCGCGATAAGCCTCGTGATCGAGGTAGAGGTGTTGACGCCCCGTCTGGGTGCGCCACGGGATGCGCTCCTCGACGTTCTGGCAGAACGCCGAGTAGGTCCGACTGCCGCTCGACACGCCCGTCCAGAACGGCGTGGTGAGCACGCGCCGCGGGTTGCTCGCGAGATCGTCGAAGCCGTAGCGGACGCTCCGCGTGCCGGCCGCGAGGTGCGTGTGATCGATCCCGGTCTTCTTCGACTCGGCCTCGAAGGCGCGGAAGGCGAGCTCGCCGTTCGTCTCGGCGGCGAAGGCGAGGATGGCCTCGCAGACCTGGCGATCCTCGCGCAGCGACGGATAGACCTCGCCGCCCCACCGCTCGACCGGCATCGTCGCGAGGAACTCGTCGTAGACGTCGGCGACGTCGTAGTGGGTGCCGTGCACGGCGAGCCCCTTGTCGCGGAAGCTCCGGCCGAGCGAGACGTACTTCTGGAACACCGTGCGGTAGTCGCGCTGCACCACGGCGACGTTCGCCATGGTCTTGCCGGGGATCGGCGCGCACTCGCCGGCGGCCCAGTCCGCGATCTCGAGCTGCGCGACCTCGGCGGGGGTGTCGTGCGCGAGCGGCGTGAGCACCACGTCGGTCACGGGCCCGTCGAAGTAGCGCTTCGCCATCTCGGAGGTCGCCGCGGCGACGTCGCGGAAGATGTCCCAGTCGCTCTTCGACTCCCAGCACGGCGGCACCGCCGCCTGCAGGGGGTGGATGAACGGGTGCATGTCGGTGGTGTTGAGATCGTTCTTCTCGTAGAAGGTCGCCGCCGGAAGGATCACGTCCGAGTAGAGCGCGGAGGTGTCCATTCGGAAGTTCAGGTCGACGACGAGATCCATCTTCCCGAGATCGACCTTGTCGTGCCAGACGACGTCCTCGACGGTCCCCTTGGCCTCCTCTTCGGCGATCGAGTTGTGGTGAGTGCCGAGGTAGTGCTTGAGGAAGTACTCGTGCCCTTTGGCCGAGGCCTGCAGCGCGTTGCCGCGCCAGATGTACCAGACGCGCGGCCAGCTGCCGGGCGCGTCGGGGTCCTCCATCGAGAAGCGGAGCGTGCGCGCCGCGAGCTCCGCGACCACGTGCTCTTTGATCGCCTCGGGGCTCGTCGCGCCGGCCGCCTTCGCGCGCTCGACCACCGCGAAGTTGCTCTCGCAGAACTGCGGATAGCACGGCAGCCAGCCGGCGCGGACCGCGAGCGCCTGCTTGTCGGCGGTGTGGCCGACGGTCATGCGGTGGCCGTTGCCGGTGGTCGGGCAGATCTCGGTGAAGGGGCGGTCGTAGCGCCACTGATCCGAGTGCATGTAATGGAAGGACGGCGTGTTCTGCTGGCGCGGCGGCCCCCCCCAGTCGGTGCCGAACGCGATGGGCGCCCACGACGCCTGCGGCGCGAGCTTCTCTTGCCCGACGTAGTGGTTCCAGCCGCCGCCGCTCTTGCCGACGCAGCCGGTGAGCACGAGCGGCACGATGCATGCGCGGTAGATGAGGTTGTTGTGGTACCAGTGGTTCGCCCCCGCGCCGATGATCACCGAGCAGCGCCCCTCGGTCTTCTCGGCGGTGGCGGCGAACTCGCGGGCGAAGTCGATGACGACCTTCGCGCCGACGCCGGTGATGCGCTCCTGCCACGCCGGCGTGTAGGTCGCGCGCTCGTCGCCGTAGCCGCTTGCGAACTCGTCCCCGGCGCCGTCGGCGGCGCGGTGCCCCTGGTCGACGCCGTAGGTGGCGAGCAACAGCTCGAGGCCCGTGGTCACGAGCACCGGGCCGCCCTTGGTCTCGACGCGGATCGCCGGCACGGCGCGCACGGCCCGCGCGTCGTTGCCGCCGGCGGTGAAGTCGGGGAAGGCGACGCGCGCGATCTCGTCGCGCTGCTCGCCGAGCAAGAGCTCGGGGCGAATCGGCGCGCCCGACTCGTCCTCGAGCTTGAGGTTCCACTCTCCCTTCTTCGGCTGCCAGCGGTGGCCGACGGTGCCTTTGGGCATCTTGAGCGTGCCGGTCAGCGCGTCCCGGACGAAGTACTTCCAGTCGGCGAGCTCCTTGTGCGCGTGCGCCTCGAGCTGGGAGGCGCGCAGCAGCGGCCCCGGCTCGTGGGTGCCGTCGCCGCGCGGGGTGAGCGTCACGAGGAACGGGGTGTCGGAGTAGCTCCGCAGGTAGTCGAGGAAGTATGGGGTCTTCTTGTCGACGAACCACTCCTTGAGGATCACGTGGGTGACGGCGAGCCAGAACGCGGCGTCCTGCCCTTGGTGGATCGGCACCCACTCGTCGGCGATCTTCGCCGTCTGGCTGAAGTCAGGAGAGAAGACGACGACCTTGGTGCCGCGGTGGCGCACCTCGACGAGGAAGTGCGCGTCGGGGGTGCGGGTCATCAGCACGTTCGAGCCGACGACGGCGATCATCGCGGAGTGGAACCAATCGGCGCTCTCGGCGACGTCGGTCTGCTCCCCCCAGATCTCCGGGGAGGCCGGCGGCAGGTCGCAGTACCAGTCGTAGAACGACAGCGCCACGCCGCCCATCAGCTGGAGGAAGCGTGCGCCGGCGGCGTAGCTGACCATCGACATGGCCGGGATCGGCGAGAAGCCGACCAGCCGATCGGGCCCGTGCTCCTTCACCGTGTGCAGGTTCGCAGCCGCGATCAGCTCGAGGACCTCACTCCAGCTCACACGGCGGAATCCCCCCTTGCCGCGCGCCCGCTGGTAGCGCGCGCGCTTGTCGGGGTCGGTCACGATGGAGCGCCACGCGGCGACCGGATCCCCCTCGTGCGCGTCGCGGGCCTCGCGCCACAGGTCGAGCAGCGCCCCGCGCACGGTCGGGTACTTCATGCGGAGCGGGCTGTAGACGTACCAGGAATAGGAGATCCCGCGCTGGCAGCCGCGCGGCTCGTAGGGTGGAATCTCCCGATCGATGCGCGGGTAGTCGAGGGCTTGGAGCTCCCAGGTCACGATCCCCTGCTTGACGTAGACGTTCCAGCTGCAGCCGCCGGTGCAGTTCACGCCGTGCGTGCTGCGGACGACCTTGTCGTAGGCCCAGCGGTTTCGGTAGAAGTCCTCCCACGAGCGCTGCTGCGGGGCGAAGAGGTCGGTGATCCACGACATGGCCTATCTCCTCATCGCGTCGCGCACGAGGCGGGCTCGGACGCTCGTCTTGCGGTGGCGGTGGAGGGCGAGCAGCGCGAGCATCGTCACGGCCGGTACCGCCGTCGCCGAGGTGGTGAGCACGACGTCGGCGGTGTGCGCGAAGGTCCCCGTGCTGCCGGTGACGGTCTGGAAGAACGCCGCGAGGTGCACCGCCTCTTGCTGCGTGACGGGGTGCTCCCGATAGGCGTCGCGCATCACCGCGAAGTTGGTCTGTTCGAGTGCCGAGGTCATGCCGACCGCGTCGAGCTTGGTGGCGAGTCGCGTGAGCTCGGGGCCGAGGCTGCCGCCGTCGCCGGCGACGCGATGGCACGCCGCGCACGCGAGGCCGCCGTTCGCGAAGGCCGTCTTGCCGAAGAACAACGCGCGCCCGATGCCCGCGTCGGGCGGCGCGAGCTTCGCCGCGAGCTCGGCCGCCACGCGCGCCCGCTCCCTCGCGACGCGCGCGCGCACGTCGGGCGACCTCAGGAGCGCCGCGTACCCCTTCACGTCGGCCTCGGCGAGCGGGCCGACGTTCTTCTGCATCTTGCCGATGGCGAGCGAGAGGCTCGACTCCGACCAGCCGAGGGCCTTGTCGAGGTCTGGCCCCTTGAGCTTGCCGCCGCCGATGGTGTGGCAGCCGCTGCACTGGCTCACGAAGCGCTCTGCCAGCGGGTCTGCGGCGCTGGCGCTCGCGCTCGCCGAGGCGCGCGCCGAGGCCGCCGGGGCAGCGGACGCGGAGGGGGCAGGGTCGGAGGCGGCTTCGGCCCGCGCGGGCGAGAGGGCGGCGAGGGCGATCGCCGCCGCCGCGACTCTCATAATACGGATGGTTAGTATCTGAATTGAGCGCATGGCGTGGAGCGCTTGCCTTCGGGGGAGAGGTGCTAGCTCGCGGCGACGACGGGGAGCGCGCGGCGGATCGACGAGACGCTCGCCATGCGGCAGTTGCGCGCGCCCTTGCCCGAGGGCACCGACGCGAGGTCGGCGAGGCTCCAGCGGGTGAGCGCGCCCTCGAGCTGCTGGTGCAGCTGGCTCATGGCGGTGTGGAAGGTGCAGATGGCGGCGGCGGCGCGCCCGCCGGTGCAATGGTGCGGGACGAGCGCCCCCTGCGTCGCGGCGTAGACGTCGAGCAGCGTGATGAGCGACGGCTTGCGGGCGAGGTGCACGCCGCCGTGCGCGCCGCGCACCGAGCGCAGGATGCCCCCCTTGGCGAGCATCCCGAGGATCTTGCCGAGGTAGCTCGGCGAGGCGCCGAGGCGCGCGGCGAGCTGCTTCGGCGTCTTCGGCCGACCGTCGTCCTCGAGCGCCAAGAGGGTCAGCGCTTGGATGGCGACGATGGTCGTCTTCGTCAACATTGCAGATGACGGTTGTCCGAAATGCGAAACACGTCAACCGTCCCCATGACATTGCTCATGGCCGCCGAAAGCATTTCGCACAAGCGCGCCGCCGCGGTCTGCGCGTGCGCCCGTCACCGAGCCCGCCGCCGGTGTAGAGTGCGCGCCCGCTCGACGCGAAGGCGCGCCGCCGCCCCGATGGACCCGAACTCGCGCACGTCCACACCGCCCGACGAGGAGGCCTCGCTCGAGGACCTCCGCAGGCGCTTGGACGTGCGCAGCCACGTGCTCGAGCTCTCGTTCGCGCTCGGCAAGGCGGTGTCGGCCGAGCTCGAGATGGAGCCCCTCTGCGATCTCGTCGTCGAGCGCATCGGCGGCGTCTTCCGAGTCGAGGCGCTGAGCCTCGACTTCCTCGAGGAGTCGAGCCGGACGCTCGTCGCCAAGCGGCAGCTCGGCGAGCGCGCGCGCGTCGCCGCGCTGCGCGCGCGCGCCGTCGAGGCGCTCGCGGCCGAGGCGTTGGTCGACGCGCCCCGCGCCGCCGCCGTGCCGCTGGTCGCGGAGCGCAAGGTCAAGGGGGTGCTGGCGCTCGGGTGGTCTGCGGGCGAGCCGCGCCCGACGCGCGAGGATCGGCACCTGCTCGAGGTGCTCGCCGGCACCATCGCGAGCGCGATCGACAACGCCTGGCTGTACTCGCAGATCCAGCGGCTCAACGAGCGCCTCGAGGAGAAGGTCCGCGATCGCACCGCCGAGCTCGAGTCCGCGCTCGCCGATCTGCGGCGCGCCCAAGCGGAGCTCGTCGAGCGCGAGAAGATGGCGAGCCTCGGGCAGCTGACGGCCGGCATCGCGCACGAGATCAACAACCCCCTCGCGTACGTGATCTCCAACGTGGCGCTCGCGCGCGAGCGCACGCGCGCCTGGCAGCGCTACGCCATGTCGTGGGGCGCCCTCGCGCGCGTCGAGCGCGCGACCGACCCGCGCGAGGTGGTGGCCGCGGTGCAGGGCTTCGTCGACGCGTGGTGCGCCGACGACAAGTACCGAGGGCACGCCGCCGACTTCCGTCAAGAGCTCGCGACGCTCTCGGGCGACGACGCGGCCGCGCTCGCGAGCAGGTTCCTCCGCTACGTCCAGGCTCGCGAGGCGCGGGACGTTGGCGACGACGGCGCAGCGGCCGCGATCGATCCGCTGCTCGCGAGCGCCGAGCAGGGGCTCGAGCGGGTCAAGCGCATCGTGCTCGATCTGCGGGCGTTCTCGCGCCTCGATGCGGCCGAGCAGGCCGACGTCGACCTCGACGCCGAGATCGATCTCACCCTCTCGATCCTCGCGCACCTCGCCAAGGAGCGCGGCGTGCACCTCGCGCGCCGCCGCGGGATGCGCGCGGCCTACCGGTGCCACCCCGCCCGGCTCGGGCAGGTCGTCTTGAACCTGGTCACCAACGCCTTGCAGGCCACCGAGGCCGGCGGCGCGGTGGGCGTCGAGACGCGCGACGACGAGCAAGGGGTCGCGATCGTGGTGCGCGACACGGGCAGCGGCATCGAGCCTGCCGCGCTCGGGCGCGTCTTCGATCCGTTCTTCACGACGAAGCCGCCGGGGCAGGGGGTGGGGCTCGGGCTGTCGATCAGCTATCGCATCGTACAGGAGCACGGCGGTCGGATCGACGTCGAGAGCCGACCCGGCGAGGGGACGAGTTTCACGGTGCGCCTGCCGCCGCGCGGCGCGCGCACGCCCGACCAGGAGGACGTATGAGCAGCGAGCAAGAGCGCGCGCGGAGGGTGGTCCCTTTTCGCGCCAAGGTCGTGGAGCCGATTCACCTGCTGCCGCGCGAGGAGCGCTCGAGGCGCATCGAGCGCGCGGGCTTGTGCCTCTTCGCGCTCAAGGGGGACGACGTCTACGTCGATCTCCTGACCGACAGCGGCACCGGGAGCCTGAGCACCAACCAGCTCGCCGCCATGATGACGGGCGACGAGTCGTACGCGGGCTCGCGCAGCTTCGACAAGATGGCCGACCGCTTCCGCGAGATCACCGGCCTGCCCTTCGTGATCCCCTCGCACCAAGGGCGCGGCGCCGAGCGGGTGCTCAACTCGGTGCTCGTGCGCCCGCACTCGATCGTCCCCGGCAACTCCCATTTCGACACGACCAAGGCGCACATCGAGCTCGCCGGCGGCCGCTGCGTCGACTGCACCATCGAGGCGGGCAAGGACTCCGCCACCGTGCACCCCTTCAAGGGGAACGTCGACGTCCCGAAGCTGCAGAAGACCATCGAGGAGGTCGGCGCGCGCAACGTCGCCTACGTGCTCATCACGATCACGTGCAACTCGGGCGGCGGCCAGCCCGTGTCGATGGCGAACATTCGCGAGGTGTCGACGCTCTGCCGCGCGCGCGGCGTCCCGGTGTTCTTCGACGCGGCGCGCTTCGCCGAGAACGCGTGGTTCATCCGCGAGCGCGAGGCCGGGTACGGGAACAAGCCCGTGCGCGAGATCGTGCGCGAGATGTTCTCGTACGTCGACGGCTGCACGATGAGCTCCAAGAAGGACGCGATCGTGCCGATGGGCGGGCTCATCGCGGTGCGCGATCAGGGGCTCTTCGACGCGCTCAAGACGCCGACCATCCTCTTCGAGGGGTTCTACACCTACGGCGGCATGAGCGGCATGATGATGGAGGCGCTCGCGCAAGGGCTCGACGACGTGATGCAGGAGGACTACCTGCGCCACCGCATCGGCCAGATCGCCCAGCTCGGCGCGGGGCTGCGCGCCGCCGGGGTGCCGATCGTCGAGCCGGTGGGGGGGCACGCGGTGTTCGTCGACGGCCGACGCTTCTACCCGCACGTCCCGGAGGACCAGTTCCCGGCGCAGCTCTTGTGCGTCGAGCTGTACAAAGAAGGGGGCGTGCGCACCGTGGAGGTCGGCGCGAACCTGATCGGGCGAGACCCCGACACGGGCGAGAACATCCGACCGGCGCTCGACCTCTGTCGCCTGGCCGTCCCGCGGCGCGCCTATTTCCAAGAGCACCTCGACTACGTCGTCGACGTGGTCGCGACCGTCTTCGAGGGGCAGCGCGATCGCACGCGCGGGCTCGCGTTCGAACACGAGGCGGCGGGCATCCGCCACTTCTCGTCCACGTTCCGGTACCTGTGAGGGGGTCGCGATGAGCTGGAAGGATTTCGACAAGCAGGGCGCGCGCGGCGAGGAGCAGGAGATCCGCAAGCTCGGGCTGCTCGTGGTCGACGACGAGAAGGAGATCGTCGACACGCTCCGCGAGGTCTTCGCGAAGCACTTCGATCTCCACCACGCGACCAGCGCGAAGGCGGCGCTCGACGCGTTCCGCGAGCACGGGCCCAAGATCGTGATCACCGATCAGCGCATGCCCGAGATGACCGGGCTCGAGCTGCTGCGCAAGATCAAGGAGATCGACCCGTCGACGGTGCGCATTTTGGTGACCGGCTACAGCGACCTCGGCACCGTCGTGCAGGCGCTCAACGAGGGGCTGGTCTGGCAATACGTCGCCAAGCCTTGGAACCACGAGGAGCTGCGCGCGCTCGTGCTCAAGGGGGCGCGTCGCTACCTGCACGAGAGCGGCGCCGATCGCAGCAAGTACCCCGGGCTCCTCGGGATGTGATCAGCCGCATCAGCGTTGCGTAAGCGCCGCTCGGGGCCGCGCCGCACCGTCCGAGATGAGCATGTTTTTGGCTCGCGCCCTGCACAACGTGTCAGGGCGCAAGCCGACGTCGAGGTGCGTCGCGTTCCGGTGCGCTTGGAATGTTTGTCAGGTTGGCCGCACCCGCTAACCTCGAGAGGTTCTTCTCGAACACTCCCCTCGCCGAGATCGAGGGGACAGCTTAGGAGGCGACATGCGGAGCACACGATGGTGGCTCCCGCTCGCACTCGGGGCGTTCAGCCTCGTGGCGGCGGGGTGTGGGGGCTCGGCGACGACGCCGGCGACCACCGACCAAGACACTGGGTCGGACGACGGCAGCACTGATTCGCTCGGCGCCGACACGGCGACCGACGACTCCTCGGTGAGCGAGACGGGCGGCGACTCGACCGTCGGCGACTCGACCCTCGGCGACACGGGCGCCGAGACGTCGGCGACCGACGCGGGTGACGCTGGGGGCGACGCCGCGAGCGAGGGGGGCGATGCGGCCGACGGCGCGTCCGAGGCCGGCGACGCCGGGCCTTGCCTCACGCCGATGACCGTCTGCGGCACCAGCTGCGTCGACATGACGACCGACACGACCAACTGCGGCGTGTGCGGCAATGCGTGCGGCGCAGGGCAGATCTGCTCGACCAGCGCGTGCACCTGCCCCACGGGCAAGACTCAGTGCGCGAGCGCCTGCGTCGACACCCAGGGCGACAACGCCAACTGCGGCACCTGCGGTCATGCGTGCTCCGCCTCGCAGGTCTGCACCTCCGGCCTCTGCGCCTGTCCGAGCGGCTACTCGACGTGCGGCAGCGGCTGCGCCGACTACTCGACCGATCCGAACAACTGCGGCTCGTGCGGCCACGCGTGCGCGGCGGGCGCGGCGTGCGTGAGCGGCAATTGCCAGGCGTGCCCGGCGGCGACGCCGACCGTCTGCGGCGCGACGCCGACCTCGGCGGGCTACTGCGCCAACACGACGGGCGACGCGAACAACTGCGGCAAGTGCGGCAACGTCTGCCCGACCGGCTCGACGTGCAACGCGGGCATCTGCACCTGCCCGACCAACGAGGTCAACTGCGGCGCGGTCTGCGCGAACCTCTCGAACGACACGAGCAACTGCGGCGCGTGCGGCGCGAGGTGCGCCACGGGGGCCTCGTGCATCAGCGGCGGGTGCGCCTGCCCGGCGAGCGCCCCGCTCGACTGCAACGGCACCTGCGTCAACACGGCGACCGACGCGAACAACTGCGGCGCGTGCGGCCACTCGTGCGGCGGCGGCACCTGCGTCTCGGGCGTCTGCCAGTGCGCGGGCAGCGACATCCTCTGCAATTCGGGCTCGCCCACGGCCTACTGCGCCAACACCGCGACCGACGTCAACAACTGCGGCGCGTGCGGCCGCGTCTGCCTCTCCGGCGAGACGTGCGTCAGCGGCGGCTGCGTCTGCTCGGCGCCCGACCAGACCTGCTTCGCCGGCACGGCGCGGGCCGTCTGCACGAACACGCAGACCGATCCGAACAACTGCGGCACGTGCGGCACCTCGTGCGGCCCGGGCGGCACGTGCTCGGGGGGCCTCTGCCAGTGCGCCGCGCCCGCCACGATGTGCGGCGGCGTCTGCGTGAACACCCAGACCAGCACGACCGACTGCGGCAGCTGCGGCAACCAATGCGCGACCCTGGCGTCGTGCACCACGGGCGCCTGCACCTGCCAGAGCCTGCCGGGCACCACGACACAGGAGCCGGTGTGCAACAACGAGTGCACCGACACGCTCGACGATCCGAACAATTGCGGCGCGTGCGGCACCGCGTCGACCACGGTCGGCGACAGCCAGTACTGCGCCGGCAACGGCACCGCGCAGTGCCGTCCCGGCGTCGGCACCGCGACCGGCAGCACCACGCCGTGCACGCTCGATCTGACCGCCGACCCGAGGAACTGCGGCACGGTCGGGCACGCCTGCGCCAGCACCGAGCGCTGCATCAAGAGCTCGTGCCTGACGTGGCCGGTCGGCCAGACCTGCGGCTCGGTGGGCCTGCAAGGCTGCTTCATCGGCGGGACCCTGGAGTGCGTGAACACCCGCACCGACCCGTTCAACTGCGGCGGATGCGGCAACGCCGTGGCGAACGACGAGGTCTGCGCCAACGGCCGCGCGCGAACCTACGCGGTCGCCAACGGCTGCACGGCCGGCGCGACGAACTGCGCCGCGTGCGACGTCGCGTTCGGCGCGGGCAACTACCGAGTCTGCGGGCCGATCGGCAAGATGCAGCAGCCGATCTGCGTGCAGGGCTTCAACTGCCCGGGCTGATCTAGCTCGCTGGTGACGGCGTCGGAGGCCCTCTCCCCTGGTGGGAGGGGGCCTTCGTCTTGATGCGGCGTCACCACGCCGGGCCCTGCGCGGCGTGCCCATCCGGCGCGCGTCGACCGCGCTGTCTGATTCGGACCCGCGCGCGGTACTGGATCCGCAATCGTACTCGTCTTGGCTCGATCGCTCCGGCCCCAGGAGGTCTTCATGAACGGACGTGTGGCTTCTTACTTGTTCGGCGCATGTCTCGTCGTCGCGGCCCCGCTCATGGGCTGCGGCGGGGGCTCGAACAACAACGCGTTCACCGGGAGCGACGCCTCCGTCGGCGACGGCGCGACGTCGGACTCGCCGGCGGCAGGCGACTCGATCGCCACGGGGGACTCCTCGCCTACGGCCGACACGGGTCCGGTCGTGTGCTCTGGCTCGCAGGTCGCGTGCGGCAGCTCGTGCGTCGACCTCGCCAGCGACACGGGCAACTGCGGCGCGTGCGGCCACTCGTGCGGCGCCGGCACCTGCGTGAGCGGCAACTGCGCCTGCGCGACCGGCCAGACGCAATGCCCGTCGGCCACCGGCGGCGTCACGTGCTCCTCGGGGCTGCTGACCGACCCGAACAACTGCGGCGCGTGCGGGCACGCGTGTCCGAGCGGCTCGAGCTGCGTCGGCGGCGTCTGCGCGTGCCCGACCGGCCAGGTGAACTGCGGCACCGTCTGCGCGGACCTCTCGAGCAGCACCGCGGCGTGCGGCAGCTGCAGCACCAAGTGCGCGACCGGGCAGCAGTGCGTGAGCGGCGCCTGCACCGCGTGCCCGAGCGGCGAGATCGTGTGCGGCGTAGGTGGGGGCAGCGGCGGCGTCTGCTCGAACACGCAGACCGACCCCAACAACTGCGGCGGCTGCGGTCGCGTCTGCGGCGGCGGCACCTGCACCGGCGGCGTCTGCGCGTGCCCGTCGGGGCAGATCTACTGCGCGGGCTCCGGCAAGTGCGTCGATCCGACCAGCGATCCGGCGAACTGCGGAGGCTGCGGTCGCTCGTGCGGCAGCGGGACGTGCGTGTCCGGCCAGTGCGCGTGCGCCGCGCCGAACACCAACTGCCCGTCCGGGGGCGGCGGGAGCATCTGCACCAACACGCAGACCGACGCGCGAAACTGCGGCACCTGCGGCAACCGCTGCAACCAGGGTGAGAGCTGCGTGTCGGGGGGCTGCCAGTGCACCGGCGGCGGCACGAGCTGCGGCGGCGCCTGCGTCGACGTGGTCGTCGATCCGAACAACTGCGGCAGCTGCGGCAACGGCTGCAATGACCCGCAGTACTGCACCGGCGGCGGCTGCGTGTGCCGTCCGAGCGAGGGGCTCTGCGCCGGCGGCTGCGTGCCTCTCAACACCACGCAGGACTGCGGCGCGTGCGGCGTGCGCTGCGGCGGCGGCGAGATCTGCAACCTCGGCAAGTGCCAGGCCGGCAACCCCGGAACGGCGAACGGAGGCTGCTCGCCGGGGCTGCGCAACTGCAACGGCGCGTGCGTCGACCTCGCGACGGATCCGAGCAATTGCGGCAGCTGCGGCAACGCGGTGGCGAACGACGAGGTCTGCGTCAACGGGCGCACGCGCGCCTACCGTCCGGCCGTGGGCTACACGACCTGCAGCGGCGCCGCCTGCAACGGCTTCGGCACTTGCTGCATGAACCTGTTCCCTGGCCAGAACGCGCCGATGTGCGTCGAAGGGGGCTCCTGCCCGTAGCGCTCGCGGCTTCGTGAGCCCGAGGCCGGCCGGCGAACGATCGCCGCGCCGGCCTCGGCGCTTTTGTCACCCGCCCGCATCGCGAGTACGCGGAAGGGCTCGATGCCTTCCCTCGAGTACTTCGTCGTCGCCGAGTCGATGTCGGTCGATCAGCAGACCAATCAGGTCTCCGTGTTCAACATCCTCGAGGAGGTGCGCACCTCGAACCTCCCGGTCGTGCTGCCGCAGGTCGTCTGCGTCTGCACGCTCAACCTCGGGGCGAACGACCTCGGTCAGGAGCACCACGCGGTGCTGCGCGTGCGCACGCCCAAGGGGGACCCGCGCGAGTTCTCGGCGCGCTTCCGGGCGTCGCACCGGCGGCAGCGGGTGTTCACGCGGCTCATCGGCATGCCGCTCGAGACCATCGGCGAGCTGGTGTTCGAGATCGTCGTCGACGGCGCGCACCTCGCGACGCACACGGTCTACGTCGAGCTCGCGGCGCCGCCGTCGAGCCGGCCGGTTTCGATCGGGCAGGTCGGGCAGGCGTAGCGAGCGCAGGCGCAGCCGAGGCCGCCGCTCAGCCAGCGTGCAGCGCGTCGAGGTGAAACGCGAGCGCCCCGGGCAGCCGCGCCTCCCAGTACGCCCAGTCATGCGCGCCCGGGTGCTCCGCGTACGCGTGCGCGATCGCGCGCCGATCGAGCAGCGCGTGGGCGCGTCGGCTGTCGCCGAGCAGGCGATCGTCGAGCCCGCAGTCGAGCGCGATCGAGCCGAGCGCCGACCGATCGGCGCTCGCGGCGATCACCTCGAGATCGAGCTCATCGGCGTCGACCCGCTGCGACCACGGGAGCGTCGCGAGCTCGGCGCGCGTCGGCGCGCGCGTCGAGTGGGCGCTGGCCGAGCAGAAGCGCCCAGGGTGTCGCAGCGCGAGGCGCAGCGCGCCGTAGCCGCCCATCGAGAGCCCGCCGATCGCCGCGCGCCCCGCCGCGATCGGGAAGGTGCGGCGCACGAGCGCGTCGAGGTCGTCGAGCAGGTAGCGCTCGACGCGCAGCAGCGGATCGACGTCGGCCCAGTAGGAGATCGCGCCGTCGGGGAGCACCACCGCGAGCGGTCGCCCCTCGGCCTCGAGGCGCGCGAGGCGCGGTGCGAGCGTGGTGTTCTCGAGCCACGCGCGGTGGTCGTCCGACTGGCCATGCAAGAGCCACAACAGCGGCCACGGCCCGCGCGCCTCGCTCGGCAAGAGCGCCGTGCAGGTGACGCGTCGGCCGAGCGCCGCGCTCGGGTGCTCGAGGGTCGCGATCGTCGGCATGGGCGGCGACGAGGCGGGCGCTACTTCGAGTGCTCCTTGTGCTCTTCGATCAAGCGATCGACCACCTCGGGGTCGGCGAGCGTGGTCACGTCGCCGAGCTCGTACTCGGAGGCGGCGATCTTGCGCAGGATGCGCCGCATGATCTTGCCGCTGCGGGTCTTGGGCAGCCCGGTGGTGACGTGCACGACGTCGGGCGCGGCGAAGGCGCCGATGACGTGCCGCACCTGCTCCTTGAGCGATCCGATGGTGTTCTCGTCGGCCGCCCCCTTGCCGGCGG
>JAJXTK010000056.1 GCA_021783935.1 Myxococcales bacterium
GCGGCGCGGTCGCGAAAACGACCGGCACGCGCCTTCGCCCGACGCACCTGCCGCTGCTCGCGGCCCTCGAGCGCCTGCGCCCCGCGGTGGTGCAAAGGCCGCTGGTCGGCGTCCTCGCGACCGGCGACGAGCTGCGCGAGCCTGGCGAGCCGGCGCGCCCCGGCAGCATCGTCGAGACCAACGCCCCCGCGCTCGCCGCGATGGTGCGCGAGGCGGGGGGCGAGCCGCTGCTCTTGCCGATCGTGCGCGACGAGCCGGGGGCGCTGCGCGCCGCGCTCGGCGCCGCGCTCGACCGGGTCGACGTGCTGTTGACGATCGGCGGCGTCTCGGTGGGCGATCACGATCTCGTCAAGCCGACGCTGGTCGAGGCGGGCGTCGCGATCGACTTCTGGAAGGTCGCGATCAAGCCTGGAAAACCCCTCGCCTTCGGCCGACGCGGCGCGGTGACGGTCCTCGGCCTGCCCGGCAACCCCGTCTCGGCCCTGGTCACCTTCGTGCTCTTCGCGGCCCCGCTCCTGCGCGCGCTCTCGGGCGACGCGGCGCCGCTGCCGCGCCGATGGACCGTGCGCCTCGGTCGCGCGCTCGCCCACGCGCCCGGCCGGACGGAGCTCGTGCGTGCGCGCCTGGTGCACGGGCCCGCGGGGGTCGTCGCCGAGCCGGTCGTCTCGCAGGCCTCGGGGTCGGTGGTCTCGATCGCCGGGGCCGACGCCTTGTTGATCGTGCCCAAGGACGTCGCCGGGCTCGACGCCGGGGCGGAGGTCGAGGCCCTGCCGCTCGGGCCCGATGCATAAGCAGTCGATGAGGCACGCGACCTCGCAATTGACACCGTGCGAGCAAAGCGGGTACGAGGGCTCGCCGGTATTTCGAGCCTCGTGAGCGGCCGATCGGGTCGCCCGCCGCGCTCGAATGGGCCCGTGACCCAGGCGACGTCAGCGTCGCGCGGGCCGTTCCGGCAACGAGGAGCGCGATGGCCGAGGAGCGTAAGAAGCCGAAGATCGACCTCAAGACGCGCATCCCGTCGAAGACGGTGAAGGGCCTCACCCCGGCGCCCGGGGGAGCGATCCCGCCGCCTCCCGGCGCGGTGCCTGCGCCGCCGCCCGATCTGATGGGCAAGCGGTCGATCCCGCCGAAGGTCACGGTCGACCCGAACAACCCGCTGGCGGCGGCCACGGTCGAAGGGGGGGCCGCCTCCGCCCAGCAGCAGATGATCGTCGTCCAGGCCGACGAGCATCACGAGAAGAAGATGGGCAAGGGTGCCGTCGTCGGCATCGGCATCGCGGGCGTGATCGTCGGCATCCTCGGCGGCTGGATCGTCGGCTCGAGCTCCGGCAAGAAGGAGCAGGCCACCGCCGCGAAGAACGACGCGGCCGAGCTGGTGAAGAAGCTCCAGGGCACGCAAGAGAAGCTCAAGAGCTTCGGCGAGAGCACGCTGCCCAACGCGCTCAACGATCTGAAGACCAACCAGGTGCTCACGCCGGCCTCGATCGAGGCGATCAAGGGGTTCGACTCGGGCCTCACCAGCGGCGACCTCGACACGCGCGAGATCAAGTACTTCGGCAAGGAGACGGCCGGCAAGCTCATCGGCTACGCGATGCGCGTCGCGCACATCGACACCGCGAAGGCGGAGCTCACGCGCGAGAACCACCTCGAGGACGAGAACGCGAGGCTCAAGACGCTGATCATCCCGAAGGGGAAGGTCAACCTGGGGGTCGTCCTCTCGAAGCCCAACGACAAGGACCCGCCGATGACCACCGCGACCTTCAAGCCGTTCGGCGAGTGGCTCGATCTCAAGGACAAGATCAAGGACGGCAAGCTCACGACGAAGAACGGCGCGTTCGACGTCTGGACGGGTGCCAAGGGGGACGCCTTCGAGAAGGGCTACGTCAACCTGATCGATCCGAAGGACTTCGCCGGCGTCTGCAAGCAGCAGGAGCAGGTGCTGCAGGCGATGATCAAGGATCTCCAGGACATGGTCGCGGCCGTCGAGGGCTCCGGCGACGATCCGGGCGCGATCAAGGTAGGCGAGCAGGCGCTCGACCGGCTCAAGAACGCAGCCGCGAAGTAAGGATCGTCACGGGGCCGAGCCGTCGCGCTCGGCGCCGGCTACGCTTGGTCGAACGATGCAGCGCAGCCTCCGTTCGCTCCTCGCCTTCGCCTTCACCCTCCTCGCCCTCCAGGCGCTCGTGACGGGCGGCTGCTCCAAGCCGACGTACAGCGCGCCCGACCGCGCGGCGGGGGTGCGCGCGCCCCGCACGGCCGCCTGCAACGACGACGTCGATCCGACGGCGTGCCTGCTGCCGTGGCCCTCGAGCGACTACGAGAAGCTCGATGCGACCTCGCCGACGGGCCTGCGCCTGTCGGTCGATCTCTCGTCGCTCGGCGCCGCGGACGATCCGACGACGCTCGACCGCGCCGACGGCTTCTCGCGCATGACGCCGCTCGTCACCGGCTTCGACGCGCTGCTCGATCCGCCCGCGGACGACTCGGTGCAGCTGTGGCTCGCCGAGCCGGGGCGCGCGACGACCGGGCAGCCGGTGGGGCTGCGCATCGAGGCCTTCCCGAGCAAGGACGACCCCGGGCGCACGCTCTTGCTCGCGACGCCGCGCACGGTGCTCGAGCCGAACGCCGAGTATGTCGTGATCGTCACCGACTCGCTGCGCGCGAAGGGCGGGGGGCCGATCGCCGCGGAGCGCTCGGCGCGCGTCTCGCTCGGGCTCGAGGAGCCGAGCTCGCAAGAGGAGGCCGACCTGCGCGGCTACAACGCCCCGGCGCGCGCGCTGCTCGCCAAGGCGGGGGTCGACCCGAGCCGCGTGCTGCGGCTGTGGGACTTCACCACGCGCTCGCTCGACGACGGCACGCGTCGCCTGAAGGCGATGCACGAGGCCGCGCGCGCCGCCGTCGCGGCCGGCAAGGTGACCGTCGCGATCGACGTGGTGACGCCGGGCACGGGCGACGTCGCGCTCGTCGTGGAGGGGCGCCTGCAGGGCTTGCCGGCGTTCGCGGGGACTTCAGGCCTGACGCTCGACGCCGGCGGGCTGCCCGTGGCGAGCGGCGCGCGCGAGGCGCCCTTCCGGGTCGCCATTCCGGCCGGCAGCGGCGACTACCCGTTCGTGATGTACGGCCACGGCACCGGCGGCAACTTCCACGACTCGGCCTTCGACGAGGAGCTCGCGCAGATCGGCGCCGCCAAGGTCGGCATCTCGTTCTACGGGTGGACCGACAACGAGGTCATCGCGACGTTCTTCGCCCTGAAGCAGATGATCTCCGCGACGCACCGCTCGAGCGCGTGGCTGATGCAAGCGGTGGCCGACGCTACGGCGATCGAGGCCGCGGCGACCGGCGTGATCGCCGACGCGCTCTCGGCGCCGACGCTCGCGGGCGCCGTCAACCCGGTGGCCGGTCGGCGCCCGGTGGCGAAGCTCGCGATGTGGGCCGGCGGCTCGCTGGGCGGCACGATGGGGCTCGTCTACTCCAGCGTCGACCAGGACATCCACGCGGCCGTGCTCAACGTGCCCGGCGCCGGCTGGACGCACTTCATCCCCGACTCGGACCTCTACGCGACGATCGAGCCGTTCGTGGTCGGCGGCTACGGCAGCGACTTCACGCTCTTGCAGGCGCTGTTCATGAGCCAGTCGAACTGGGACGACGTCGACGGCGCCATCTGGAAGGAGTCGCTCGCCGGGCGCGGCGCGACGTTCCTCGTGCAGGAGAGCGTCGGCGACCCCGTGCTGCCGAACATCGGCACCGCGAACGTCGTCATGTCGACCGGGGCGGTCGAGATCGGCAAGGTCATCGCGCCGATCCCGAACGAGCCGACCGCGACGGCGCCGGTGTCCAACGCGAGCGCCTTCCAGCAGTTCCGCGTCAACGGCGGCGCGGACCTCGACATCCACGGCTTCGCCGCCAAGGGCACGACGGCGGGCGTCGCGGCGCGCGAGCAGATCCGCGCCTTCGTCGCGTCGGTGCTCGCGGGGGCGCCGAAGATCGACGTCCCGCCGAGCTGCCCGAACGGCGACTGCGACTTCCTGCAGCCCTGATCAGAGCCCGCCGCGGATCGCCGACACCACCGCCGCAGCGCCCTTCGCCGCGAGCGCGACGTCGCCGTCGGCGGCCTCGATCGCCTTGACGATCGCGCTGCCGACCACGACGCCGTCGGCGCCGCCGTCGCCGAGCGCGCGCTCGGCCTGCGCGCCGTCGTCGATGCCGAAGCCGACGACCACCGGGAGCGAGAGCGCCTCGCGCACCTTCGCGGCCGCCTTCGCCGCGTCGGCGAGCGGATCGCCCCCTTGCCGCAGCGCGCCCGTCACGCCGGTCACGCTCACGTAGTAGACGAACCCCGAGGCGCCGGCCCGCGCCGCCTCGAGGCGCGCCGCGGAGCTCGTCGGCGTCAAAAGCGGCACGACGTCGACCCCGCGCGCGCGCGCCTCGGCGCGCAGCTCCGCCCCTTCTTCGGGGGGCAGATCGACGACCAGCATCGCGTCGATGCCCGCGTCGGCCACGCGCGCGACCGTCGCGCGCTCGCCGGCGACGACGACGGGGTTCGCGTAGCCGAAGAGCACGAGCGGCGCCTCGCTCGTCTTGCGCAGCTCCGCGCCGACGCGGATCGCCGCGCGCATCGAGCCGCCGCGCTCGATGGCCCGCGCGGAGGCGCGCGCGATGACCGGCCCGTCGGCCGTGGGATCGCTGAACGGGGCGCCGAGCTCGAGGAGGTCGGCGCCGGCGTCGAGCAGCGCGCGCGCGATCGTGATCGAGGCCTCGACCGACGGGTCGCCGACGCAGAGGTAGGCGACGAGCACGGGGCGATGGCTCGCGCGCGCGGCGGCGAAGAGGCGATCGATCCTGGGGCTCACGAGCCGACCTCGCTCGGCTCCAGCCGACGCATCAGCGTGGCGAGGTCCTTGTCGCCGCGCCCCGAGAAGTTCACGACGATCGTCGCCCTCTTGCCTCCGCGCGCCTCGAGCGCGTCGAGCACCCGCGGCAGCGCCGCGACCGCGTGCGCCGTCTCGAGGGCGAGCAGGATCCCTTCGCGCTCGGCCACGCTCTTCACCGCGGCGAGCGCCTCGTCGTCGGTGGCCGTGAGGTACGTCGCGCGCCCCGTTCGCTTCAGCTCCGCGTGCTCGGGGCCGACGCCCGGGTAGTCGAGCCCAGCGCTGATCGAGTGCGGCTCGACGATCTGGCCGTCGTCGTCGCAGAGCACGTAGCTCTTGGCGCCGTGGAGCACGCCGACGCGCCCCTTGGTGAGCGTCGCTGCGTGCTTGTCGGTGTCGATGCCCAGGCCGCCGGCCTCGACGCCGAAGAGCGCGACCTCGGCGTCGTCGAGGAAGCCGGCGAAGATCCCGATGGCGTTCGAGCCGCCGCCGACGCAGGCGACGACCGCGTCGGGGAGCTTGCCCGTCTTGGCGAGCAGCTGCGCGCGCGCCTCGTCGCCGATCACGCGCTGCAGATCGCGCACGAGCGAGGGGTAGGGGTGCGGGCCCGCCGCGGAGCCGACGCAGTAGTAGGTGGTCGCGACGTTGGTGACCCAGTCGCGCATGGCCTCGTTCATCGCGTCTTTGAGGGTGCGCGAGCCCGAGGTCACCGGCACCACCTTCGCGCCGAGCATCTTCATGCGCGCGACGTTCGGCGCCTGGCGCGCCACGTCGAGCTCGCCCATGTACACCTCGCACGGCAGCCCGAAGGCCGCGCACGCGCTCGCCGTGGCGACGCCGTGCTGCCCGGCGCCCGTCTCCGCGATGATGCGCGTCTTGCCCATCATCTTGGCGAGCAGCACCTGCCCGAGCGCGTTGTTGATCTTGTGGGCGCCGGTGTGGCAGAGGTCCTCGCGCTTGTAGAAGAGCGCAGCGAGCCGCTCGCCCCCCGGATCGAGCTCTGCGCGCAGGCGCTCGCCCGAGCTCAGCGGCGTCGGGCGGCCGACGTAGTCCGCGAGCAGGGCGCGCAGCGGCCGCTGGAACGCGTCGCTCGGGACGATCTCCCGGTAGGCGCGCTCGAGCTCCTCGAGGGCGGGGACGAGGGTCTCGGCGACGAATCGGCCGCCGAACGGGCCGAAGTAGCCTCGCTCGGTCGGGGTTTGCGCGCTCGACATCGTGCCCGGGTGTTAGCACGCTCGCCCGCGCGCGGCGGGCCCTTGCCCTCGTGCGCGTTTCGCGCCCAACTCTCGGTCGCATGCGTTCCCTTGCGGCGCCGTCGGTCTGCGCTCTGCTCGCGCTCGCGGGGTGCCCTTCGTCGCGCACCGACGCGCCGGGGCCGGGGGGCTCGGCGATCGCCAGCGCTTCGGCGATCCTGCCGTCGCCCTTCTCCTCGAGCGCGCGCGGCCGCAGCTCGCTCCCCGAGAACGCGATCGACGAGGCGACCGCGGGCGTCGCGCTGCGCGCCGGCGTCGGCATCCCCTCCGATCCGGGCGCGACGGGGGGCGAGGTGGTCGCGCTGCGGCTCGATTTCTCGATGCGCCGGCAGCTCATCGTCCCTCCCGCGCGCGAGCCGAGCTTCGCGGGGCGCGCCGGCGCGCTCTCGATCGAGCTCGCCGATGGTCGGGCGCGCGTGCGCCTCGGCCCGGCGACCTTCGCGCTGCCGCAAGGCTCCGAGCTGCGCCTCGCGCGCGGCTATGTCGGCGAGCTCTGGGTCGCGCAAGAGGGGGCGCCGAGCTCCGGCTACCGCGTGGTGCCCCCTGGCGCGCTGCGCACGTTCTTGACCGAGGGGCGCGCCGACGTCGTGCCGTTCGGGCCGACGCGCGTGCTCGGATCGAGCCCGATCGAGCTGCTCGGTCGCACCGGCGAGCGCACCGTGCTCACGACCCCCTACGGGCGCGTCTCGCTCGATCAGATCCCCGCGCCGCACCCGAGCGCGCGGGCGCAGGCCGTGGCGCCCCCCTCCGCGCGCTCGGACGCGGGACGTCCGCCCGACGCGGGCGTCGAGCCTCCCCCCACGCTCGGCCTCGAAGGGGCAGGGGAGCCTCTCTGCCGCGCGCTGCTCGAGCTCGTCGCCTCCGATCGTGCCTTCGGGGGGGCGCCGTGCGACGGCGAGCGGATTCCGGTGCGCTTCGAGGTCGCGTGGGCCGGCGGCGGGGGCTTGCTCTTCGAGGCGACCGCGATCCGCGAGCACGCGATGGCGCGCGACGACCTCGCCTTCCCGCCGGTGCGCGCGCGGGTCGGCGCGGCGCCTGCGGTCGGCGACGGCGCGAGCTTCCTCGTCGAGCCGCCGCGCACCGACAGCGCGCCCCTCGAGCTCGTGGACGGCGCGCTCGTCCCGCGCGTCGCGATCGTCGACGGCGCGCTCGTCGGCTGGATCGCCCCTGGCCGCTCGCTGACGGTGGCGGTCGCGCGCGGAAAGCGCCACGTCGAGTGGCAGTCGCTGCTCGGCGAAGCGGCCGAGGTCGCGCTCGACGCCGAGCCGCCCGCGCGCGTCACCGCGGGTCAGGCGCTGCCGGCGCCGCTGCCTTCGGCGTCCGCGATGGCCTCGGTGCGCGTCCACCCGTAGTCCGCCTCCTCGAAGCGCGCGTCCGGCTCGACGTCGCCCTTGGCGAGCCGCTGCCCGACGAGCGCCTCGACCACGATCTCGAGCGTCTCGAGGCGGCTCGAGGGGGCGTAGTAGTCCTCGACGTCGACCTCCGGCAGGTTCGCCAGCGCCTGCTCGGCGATCGCCTCGTCCGCGGGCCGCAGGCGAAAGCGCGCCCCCCAGGCGGGCGCCTCGTCGAGCAGCAGCGCCTCGACGGCCGCGCCGATCGGGTTGGTCGAGAGGAACACGTCGCCGAGCTCGAGGCGAAAGCGGCGGTGCTCGCCCGGCGGCGCGAACCAGCGCGCGGCGAACTTCCGGCGCGCGACCTCGCCGAGGTAGGCGCCGACCGGCGCCGCGACGAGCGCGAGCAGCTCCGCCTTGCCGGTCACCTCGTCGCGCGCCGTGCGCACGTAGTGATCGAGCACCGGGAGGGTTTCGCTCGTGTAGTCGAGCTCCATTCCCGTCGCCTTCTTCACGAACTCGATGCACGCCCGCGCGAGCTCGGCGACCTCTGCAGGCGGGGGCGCGAGCGGCTCGTGCGACTCGGGAGGCGGCTCCTCGGGCTCGAGCTCGTCGTCGGTAGCGCCGTTCGGCCGGTCGTCGCCCGTTACCATGGGGCGCGGAACCTAACGCGCGCGGCGCCCCCGCGCCAACCCTCGTCGCGCGAGCCGGACGACGGCTCCTCCGACCCCGCCATTCGAATCGCTGGCTTCGCAGGGCGAGCCGCTCTAGCCTTGCTCTCTCCACGGATGCGGCTCGGGATCTTCAGCGACGTCCATGCGAACTACGAGGCGCTGTCGGCGGTCCTCGAGGCGTACAAACGCGAGCGCATCGACATCTTCTACTGCCTCGGCGACACGGTCGGCTACGGCGGCTCGCCGAACGAGTGCGTCGACATCATTCGCCGGCTCGCGCGCTTGACGATCCTCGGCAACCACGACGCCGCGGTCGCCGGGCGCATGGACTACTCGTACTACTACGAGGCCGCGCGCCACGCGCTCGACACTCACGCCGCGATGCTCTCGCCCGAGAACATGGCGTGGCTCAAGAGCCTCCCCTACAAAGAGAAGCTCCCCGACGTCGGCGTCGACCTCTGCCACGGCTCGCCGGTGCGCATCGAAGAGTTCGAGTACATCTTCGCCCCCGAGCAGGCGCGCGAGTGCCTGCCGATCTACGAGGAGCTCGGGCAGCTCACCGTCATCGGCCACAGCCACCTCTGCAAGGTCTTCGCGCTCGGCAACAGCGAGGTCGAGGAGCTGCCGGCGGTCGATCTGACGCTCGAAGCGAACCGGAAGTACATCATCAGCGTCGGCTCGGTCGGCCAGCCCCGCGACTACGACAACCGCGCGAGCTACACGGTCTTCGACACGACCACGCGCCGCTTCGAGTTCAAGCGCATCGAGTACGACGTCGAAACAGCGGCCGACAAGGTCCTGCGCGCGCGCCTCGAGCGCAACTTCGCGCATCGCCTGTTCCTAGGCGTCTGAAGTGCGACCGGCGCTCGCGCCGCCGCGACCCCTCCGCGCGGCCGCGACCAGCGGATCGTCGGCCGGCGCTGGCCGGCCCGGCATGCGGCGCGCGGCTCGCGTCGCGACGACGAGCGGGAGCGCGAGAGGCGTCTCGCGAATCGCCCAGGGCGCCAGACGCGCGCACCCGCGCCTCGATTTCTGGTGCGTCCGGCGGGTGGCTGGCGCTCTTGACAGCGAGCGCGCCACCTCGTAGGTTTCGCCCCCCTCTTTTCAGTGCCTCGAAGGAGCTCGCCCATGGCGCGCAGCGATTTGACCGGCAAGCACAGGGTTCGAGCGCAGAACGTCTCGCACTCGAACATCAAGACCAAGCGTTGGCAGCAGGTGAACGTGCAGAGCCGGCGCATCTGGGTCCCGGAGCTCTCGCGGTTCGTCCGCCTGAACGTGACGACGCGCGATCTGCGTTCGATCGACAAGAACGGCTTCTGGGCTTACCTCACCCGGACGATCGATCGCCGCATCGTGGCGCCTCAGCAGGGGCAGGCCTCGCGGGAGCTCAACCACCTCTTCAAGAAGCTCGGCATTGAGGTCGTCTTCGAAGAGGCGGCGGAGCACCACCACGAGCACGACGGGCACGACCACGGGGCTCACGAGCACGCGCTCTGAGCGCGGGTCGGCACCGAGCCGCGGCGCGAGGGGCATTTCCCCCCGCGCCGCTTCGCATTTTGTCGCCGATGGAACGTGGCCGAGCGAGCCTCCCGCTCCGCGACGCTCGAGTCGGGGCGTCTCAATACTGGTCGGACCGGTCGGCGTGGGTTGATGTCGGACGCGCGGATGTCGCACCGCGGCGTGCCGTCTCTCGGTTCGCGAGTCGCTGGCGCGAGGGGGCGCTCTGAGATATCCGAATGGACCAGGGGGGCGTGACGATCGCACGGTCGGCGGTCGTCCGATGCCAACGCTGTCGACCGCCCCTGCCCATGAACCTCCGAAGTGCACACGAAGCGAGCGCAGCGGCGCGCTCTTCGGACGAAGCGGCCGAGCGCAGCGCCGAAATAGGTGCTCGGGGCGAAGCCGTCCGCGCGGCCCTCGAGCACTACACCACGGTCGTAAGGGCCCGGCTCGCGTCCGACGCGTCGGCCACGCCCGGCGCAGAGGCGTCGAGCCTCGACGAGGCCGAGCGTCGGCTCGGTCAGGCGGTCGAGGCGCTGACCATGCTCGGCCGCGAGCGGCCGACGCTGCCGAGCGTCGTCGTCGCGCCGCCGCCCTCGTCGCGTGCGCCGACCGTCGAGATCCTCGAGGCGCCGCCCCCGTCCACGACGCAGGCCATGCCGGTGCCCGTGGCGCCCCCCCCTGCGTCGGATCCGGCGCCGGTGACGCGGCGGCGCGTCGTCGGCTACGAGCCCCAGCCGTCCTCTTCGCCAGACGAGCCCGAGCCGCGCTCGCGCCCCTACGGCGGCGCGCTCGACGCCGAGGGGGTCGCGCTTCGAGCCGAGTTCGACGCGCTCGATTTCGACTCGCTGTCCGACGCCGATTTCACCTCGCACGCGACCGAGCTCGCCGCGCGCGCGCGCCATCGCCAAGAGCGTCAGCTCGTGGTGCCGAGCATCGACCTCGAGACGCGCATCATCCGTCGGCTCACCGCGCTCGCGCACCAGCGCCGGTTGCCGCGGCCGATCTTCGGCTTGAGCCGCAGCCACCAGGCCGACTGGGCCAGCCTCGCGCGCCGCGCCCGCGACGAGCGTGAGAAGCGCGCGGCCTCGGCCGCGATGCGGGCCGCGCGCTCGGCGCCGGAGTCCTCGCCGAACCGGGTGCCCACCCCCAATAGCGCGATGCCGGCGTACGCGCGCGACGACGACGACGACGCCCCGCTCGAGCTGCCGCGCTTGCGCGCGAGGGCGAAGGCCGACGCGCTGGTCGTCGTCGGGGGGGTCGTCAAGGCCGAGAAGCTCGAGCGCCTGCGCAAGAGCACCGGCATCGAGGTCGAGTGGATCGGCCTCGACGTCGGCAAGTCCGCGTCGACCGTCGCCGCGCTCGCCAAGCGCATTCGCGGCGGCCGCCTCGCAGCGCTCGTCCTGCTCAACGGCCTCATGGACCACAAGCAATCCGAGCCGCTCATGAGCGCCGCGCGCGACGTCGGGCTCCCCGTCGTCTACGCCGACAAGGCCGGCAAGGGCGCGCTGTCCCGCGCGTTGCTCGAGCTCGATCGACGCCTCGGCGCCGACGGCGCGCCGACCTCCGGGTGACACCCCACGCGCCGCAGGCGCACCGCCAGCCACGACGCGGGCCGGGCGGCACCCGTTCCCGCTCGCAGGCCGAGGCGAGGGGCGCCGTTGCAGGACGGCGATGGTCACTGCGCGGCGGCGGTGATGGCCGGCGCTGCGGTGAGGGGCGGCGCGGGCGGCGTGGATGCCGCCGGGAGCGTCGCCGACGCCTTGGGCGCGCTCGTCTCCCCGTACGGGTTGTCCCGGTCGGCGTCGGCCGCCCACGTCACGGGGTTCGCGTAGCGGGGAGGCTGCCCGGGGCCGGCGAGGTCGACCCAGTAGGTGTTCTGCGCGCGCACGTCGAAGTGCACGAAGATCGAGTTCGGGTAGTAGCCGACCCCCGTGCTCTTGAAGGTGCGGCAGTAGTCGCGCAGCACCTCGTTCGGCACCCCTTGGACCCGGAAATCCATCGCCGCGCCGATGTTGTGGTTCGAGTGCGCGGTGTACTGGTAGGGCGTCTTCGGGCGGAAGCCGCTCACGATCTCGAGGGTCTTGCCGCCGAAGTGATCGCTGACCTTCGCGATGTTCTCGACCAGGCGCGGATCGATCGCGTGCTCCTGGTTGTTGGTCGGGAAGCGCATCAACTTCGACATGGCCGGCAGCACGCCGGGCACGAGCTTCCCCCAGCGGCCCACGATCTGCAGCTCGCGGCGCTCGCCGTTCACCAGGCGCACGAACACGACGCGCCCAGGGTGCTTGGGCTTGCCCGCGTACTTCGCGCCGTTCGCCGCGACGGCCGTGGTCGCACCGACCGGCGCCGACTTGCCGGGGACGACGATCTTGCTGCCCGGCACGAGGTGCGACGGATCCTTGATCTTGTTCGCGGCGAGCAGCGTCTTGACGGTCACGCCGTACTTCTGCGCGACGAACTGGATGGTCTCACCCTTGCCGACGATGTGGGTGGCGTCTGCGGAGGCTGGCGACGGCAGCGCGGCGACGAGCACCGCGGGCAAGGCGGCGACGATCGCGATCGGGAGCCATTTGCGCACAACCGACGACGACATCCAGCGCACCTTCGAAGATCGGGGCCGAAGGGTCCAAGTATGACCGACCGTCGTCCGGTGCAAGCAGCCGCGGCCCGCCGCGGCCCGGAATCGCGGGGCAGCACCAGGAGCGACGAGCGCTCCCTCGCGGGCCGGCCGAGGCGAGGCCGTCTCGCGACCGCGGGGCTGAACGCACGTCGAGGAGCGCGTCGGACTTCGATCGTTCGGGCGCGAAGTCGCCTACGGCTCGCCTGCGAAGGTGCGCGCGCGTGCTAAGCCGCTGCAGGCGCGCGTCGAGCGCGTCCGGGGGAAGAGCGCGATGGTGTCGACGTTGCGGCGGGTGGTCAGCGCGTGTGGCGTGGTCTTGGTGCTGGCTCTGAGCCCGCGCCTCGAGGCGCAGACCCAGACGGTGCGGGTGCCCATGACCTGCTCGCGCGGGGGCGGCCACACCTTCTCGGTCGTCGCGTCGGCGCCCGATCGCGCGCCGCAGGGGGCGACCTACACGCTGCGCCTCGACAGCTTCCCGTCGGGCAAGATCGAGCACGCGGGGCTGCGTCACCTCCGGGACATGGAGGTCGAGTACCTCTTGCCCGCCGGCGCGCGCTTCGTCGAGGGCTCGGCGCGGATCGTCCCGAACACCGGCACGCCGAACGTCGCCAAGACGGCGCAGGTCTGGCAAGCGAACGGCGTCGTCCACTTAAAGCTGCCCGCGAAGGTCGAAACCGGCGACAGCTACACCCCGCCGAGCATCGAGCTGCAGCTCGTCGCGACGGCCGCGGCCGGCAGCGAGCTGCCGCTCAAGCTGCTGCGCTACCGCGTCGTCGCCAACGCCGTGATCGTCGGTGACGTCACCGCCACCTGCGACCCGACCCCGAGCCCGTTCACGCTCGCTTCGACCACGGTCACCAAGAGCTGAGCTGGCGAGCGACCAGGCGTCGTGGCGAGGTCCGTCACGAGGCGCCCCCTGGCGGCGACGTGGGGGGGGCGGGCGTCGCGCGCGCCCGGCCGGGGCCGCGTCTTCTCCCGATTTTTGGCCGCAAGGAATCGGGGATGCCATGCTCGACCCCGCGCGCCACTTCGTGGAGCACGGGGCTCGCGCGCGCCGGAGGCTCGTTAGAACCCATGGCCGAGGGAAAGAACCTGGTCGGCGTCGACATCGGGTCGAGCGCGATCAAGGTCTGCCAGCTCAAGGAAACGCGCAAGGGACTCTCGCTGGTCAAGCTGGGGTTCGAGCCGCTCCCGCCCCAGACGATCATCGACGGCCACGTGATGAACTCCGGCGCGGTCGTGGAGGCGCTCACCAAGGCGTTCCGCGACGCCAACATGAAGTCGCGCGACGTGGCGCTCGGCGTCAGCGGGCAGTCGGTGATCATCCGCAAGATCAGCGTGCCGCTCATGACGCCCGCGGAGCTCGACGAGCAGATTCAGTGGGAGGCGGAGCAGCACATCCCCTTCGACATCAAGGACGTCCAGATCGATTTCGAGGTGCTGCGCCGCCGTCCCGAGGCCGGCCAGATGGACCTGCTGCTCGTCGCCGCCAAGCGCGACGAAATCAACGACTACGCGGAGCTCGCGCGCGAGGCGAAGCTCCGGCCGATGTGCGTCGACATCGACGCCTTCAGCATCCAGAACATCTTCGAGGTCACCTACGGCCTGCCGCAGGATCAGACCATCGCGCTCATCAACGTCGGCGCGTCGCTCAGCTCGCTGAACATCGTCGCGCACGGCGTCTCGGCCTTCACGCGCGACATCGCGAACGGTGGCAACTCGTTCACCGAGGAGATCCAGAAGCAGCTCGGCGTCTCGCGCGAGCAGGCGGAGGCCTACAAGGTCGGCGGCACCGGCACCGAGCCCGTGCCGGCGCAGGTGAACAACGTGCTCGCGCAGGTCGCCGACGGCTTGGCGGGCGAGATCCAGCGAAGCCTCGACTTCTTCCTCGCGACCAACGCCGAAGGGGGCGAGATCGCGCGCATCTACCTCGCCGGCGGGGGCGCCTCGCTGCCGAGCCTCGCCTCGGCGATCGAGCGGCGGGCGCACGTGCCCGTCGAGCGCTTCAACCCGATGGCGAAGGTCGCCGTCGAGCCGGGCCTCGACGCGCAGAGCGCCCTGGCGCGCGGCGAACAGCTCGCCGTCGCCCTCGGGCTCGCGCTCCGCAAGGACAAGGAGAAGCGGTCATGATCCGCGTAAACCTCCTCCCTCGACGCCGCGAGGCGAAGCGCGAAGGTGGCAACCTCTGGATCATCGCGCTCGGCGCGGTCTTCCTCGTCGAGATCATCGGCATCTTCGTCATCCACGCGGGCAAGAAGAGGGAGCTCGACGCCCTCGTCGAGTCGAACAACGTGCTCACCGCGTCGATCAACCAGAAGAAGGCGCAGGCCTCCAACCACGAGGCGGTCAAGCGCGAGCTCGCCGAGTACCAGAAGCGCGAGGACGCGATCGCCCAGCTGCAGGCAGGGCGCACCGGCCCCACCGCGTTGCTCCTCGAGCTCTCGCGCATCCTCACGCCGCGCAAGATGCCGACCGCCGATCCCGCGGTGATGGAGCGGCTGCGTCGCGAAAACCCGATAGCGATGCCGAACGAGCGTTGGGACCCGCACCGCGTCTGGATGACGGACTTCCGCGAGGACCACAAGAACGTCACGATCAAGGGGGTCGGCAAGACGAACGACGACGTCGCGGAGTTCCTCCGACGCGTGAGCGTCTCGCGGTTCTTCCAGGACGTGAAGCTCGTGCGGACCGACGAGAAGATGATGCCCGCGGGCCCCAAGCTCCCTTCGATCAGCGTCGTGGCCTTCGAGCTGCGCGCCACGGTGAGGTACTAGATGGCGCCGCCCGCAGCGCAGGCCGCCAAGAAGATCGGCCCGGGGATCAAGTTCCTCTTGGGGCTCGTCGGCGTCGTCCTCGTGGCCGCCGTCTATTTCATGTTCTTCTTCGGAGACATCTCCAACGCCATCAAGGCGGCGCAGGCGCAGCACGCGCAGCTGAAGAACGACGAGATCGCCGCCGTGCAGGCGCAGCAGGCCTACCTCGCCGACAGCGCCAAGCTCGAAGAGAAGAAGGCGCGATCGCTCGAGCTGAACAAGATCCTCCCCGAGACCGCCGAGATGGGGCCGCTGCTCGCCGCGGTCAACCAGCAGGCCGAGATCGCGGGGCTCAAGGTGCGCACCGTCGTGCCGCTCGATGAGCAGGCGCAGCCCTACTACACGCGCGTGCCGGTGAAGTTGGACGTCAGCGGCCGCTACCACCAGCTCGCCAAGTTCTTCGCCGGCATCTCGCGCCTCGATCGCATCATGAACGTCGAGAACATCTCGATCGGCAGCCCGGTGGTGAACGACAACGACGAGACGTCCGTCTCGGCGAGCTGCCTCACCACGGCGTTCCACATGAACGCGAAGCCCGCCGCGCCCGGTGCGCCTCCGGGAGGTCCGAAATGACCCGACCCAGCCTCGCGCCTGCGGCCTTCGTCGCCGCCGGGCTCGCCCTCGGTCTGCTCGGTGCCGCCTGCGGCACGCCGGCGCAGCCCCCCCCGCCGCCGGCCGCCGCGCCGAAGCCCGTGGTCGCCTCGGCGTCCGCGTCTGCGTCGGCCTCCGCGTCGGCGGTGCAGTTCGCGTTCACCGAGGCCGACTTCACCGAGAGCGACTCGAA
>JAJXTK010000658.1 GCA_021783935.1 Myxococcales bacterium
GCCGCGCACGGGAGGGGGCGCACGACCACGCGGCTCTTGGGGTCGAAGATGCCGTGGAAGTGGGCGCGGATCGCCGCGACGTCGGTCGCCTCGTCGCCGACCAGGATCTCGGCCTCGGGGATCGCGCGCGCGGCCTTGGGCGCGAAGGGGACGAAGCTCGCGTCGCGCGTCGGCGGCGCGGGGGCGAAGCTGACCGTCGTGCCTCGCTTGGTCGCGCGCGCGAGCGCCTCGAGGACCGGCAGCCCCACGCCGCACGAGGTCGGCACGATCGCCCAGCGCGCGCCTGCGAGCGCGACGTGCGCGTCGTCGCCGTCGACGAGCGCCCACGGGATCCCCTCCTCCTCGAGCGCCCGCTCGGCAGCGACGAGGATGCGACCGGCGCGCATCGGCGGCGCCTCGTGCGTGCCGTCGCCGAAGTCGACGCCGTCCTCGAGGACCGTCTCGCGAATGCCGCCCCCCATCACGCGGAAGGCCGCCTGCGAGAGCGGGCCGAACGCGTGCATCACGCGCGTCATGCGGCGCACCGAGCGCGGGATGACCAGGCGTGCGGGCACCTCGCGCCGAAGCGCGCCGAAGTCGACGTGATCGTAGGCGGCCGAGAGCTTCTTGAAGAAGCCCGCGAAGGTGCGCATCACGCCGTCGGCGTCGACGGGGGAGCCGAGCCAGCGATCGCGCTCGACGGCCATGTAGAGGTTGTAGCCGCGCACGCCGTAGGCCATCGCGCAGAGCAGCGTGAAGATCGCGTCGCGCTCCTCGAGGGGCGGGAAGTACGGCGGCGCGCCCGCGCCCATCTCGGCCGCGAACGCGGGGTGACCGAGCGCGTCGCTCGTGACGGCGAGCTCGCCGGTGCGTCGCACGATCGACTTCTGATCGCCGGCGGCGTGGTAGTAGTCGAGCGCGATCAGATCGAGGCCGCGCTCCCCCGCGCCCAACTTGCGCAGGCGCGCCGCGTGCAGCGGCGTCGCGCTCTCGCCCATCGGCAGGTTGTGGAAGCACGGCACCGTGCCGAGCCCTGCCTCGGCGATCGCGTCACCCATGCTCGCGAACGACTCCGCGAGCACCACCTCGTGCGTCTCGGCCCAGTCGAGGTGGCGCGGCAGCTCCTCGGCCGAGCGCGCGTCGTAGCGCACCGGCGGCGCGATCTCGTCGAAGCTGGCGCGCTCGAGGCCGTAGGCGCGCGCGAGGCTCTCCTCGTCGCGGTAGCGCTCGCGCAAGAAGGCGCGGTAGCGCGCGAGCGCGTCGGCGGAGTAGTCCTGGTCGTAGACGCCGTCGCGGAAGTAGAGCGCCCCCTCGTTGTCGATCTGCACGAGCACGATGGGCCCGCGCGGCCAGACGAGATCGCGCAGCTGCTCGCCGACCGCCGAGAACCATCGTTGCGTCTCGGCGAGGAAGGCCCGGCTCGCATAGGACGGCACCGGGAAGGCGCGCGGCGGCGCGGGGAGCATCACCGGGTTCTGCCGCGGGGTGCGGGCTTGGCAGGCAGGGTCCCAGAGCACCCGCTCGGGCAGGCCGAAGTCGGTGAGCTCGGCGTTGATGTGCGGCCCCGGTCGCACGATCGCACGCAGGCCGATCGCGTGCGCCTCGCGCAGGAAGGCCGCCACGTCGAGGTTGCCGTCGAAGTGGTAGCGGGGCTCGGCGCCCGCGTCGCCGCCGCGCTCGTGCACCTGCCAGGGCACGTACGTCTCGACGAGCCGAAGCCCCATCGCGGCGAGCGACGAGAGCCCCGCGCGCCAGCTGCGGCGCTCGAGCCGCCAGTAGTGCATCGCCCCCGCCCGCAGCGGCAAGAGCTCGCGCTCGCCGCGCTCGCCGACGAGCAAGAGCCCCGCGCGATCGAGCCGCACGCTCGGCCCGCTCTCCTCCTTCGTGGGCGCGATCTCGCGCCGCTCGGGCGCGTTGCCCGGACGCCTGGTCTTGCGCTTGGCCGCCATGCGCGCGATCTAGCGGCGCTTCTCGCGCGCGGCGAGCGTCATTCGAGCGAGCGCGTCGCCGCCTCGTTGGCGTCGCGGATCGCATCGACGATCGCGTCGGCCTCCGCGTCGGCGGGCAGCTCCGGGCCGAGCACGACGACGGCGCGCGCGAACGGCCACGGCAGCGCGAAGCGATCCCACGCGCGCGCGAACACGATCGCCGGCGCGCACGCCGAGCCGATCGGAACGAGCACGCCGCCCACGTGCCGCGCGCACGCCTGCGCCCCCGGCTGCAACACGCCGTAAGGACCGCGCGGGCCGTCGATCGCGAACGCCGCATCCAGCGTCTTCGGCCGCAGCGCGCGCACGAGCGCCGCGAGGCCTCTCGCGCCGCCGCGCGAGCTCGAGCCGCGCACGACCACCATCCCGTTCTGCCTCATCACGCGCGCCTGGAGCTCGCCGTCCTTCGAGAGCGACACCAGCACCGCCGTGCGCCGGCGCCTCGGCCACGCGAGCAGCGGCACCTGCGTGCCGTGGAAGAAGACGAGCACCCACGGGCGCTCCGAGGCGCGCGCCGCCGCGCTCGTGCGATCGAGCACGCGCAGCCGGAGCGTGCGCAGCCAGGCGAAGACCAGGAGCCCGAGGAGCGCTCCGGCGAGCGCGCGCAGCCGCGAGGGGCGTTCGGCCGAGGTCGCCACGCGTGCTCGTGTAGGCCCGCGCCGCGCGTGCGTCCTGTAGGATGCGCGCCCAGCACTCATGGCTCCCGTAAAGCCCATCCGCGTCACGCTCCTCGGCCTCGGCACCGTCGGCTCGGGGGTCGTCGAGCTGCTCACGAGCAACCACGCCTACCTCGCGCGGCGCGTCGGGGCGCCGATCGAGCTCGCGCACGTGGTGGTGCGCGACAGGCTGCGCACGCGCGCTGCCAAGGTCGATCACGCGCTGATCGCGACCGACGCGATCGCGTGCATCGACGATCCGAGCGTCGACGTGGTCGTCGAGGCCATGGGGGGCGAGGAGCCCGCGGGGGCGTGGCTCGCGCGCGCCCTCTCGGCGGGCAAGAGCGTCGTCACCGCGAACAAGGCGCTGCTCGCCGCGCGCGCGCCGGCGCTGCTCGCGGCCGCGAAGAAGGGGGGGGGCGACCTCGCGTTCGAGGCCTCGGTCGGCGGCGCGGTGCCGATCATCCGCACGCTGCGCGATCATCTGGTCGCCGACTGGGTCCGCTCGCTGCGCGGCATCGTCAACGGCACCTGCAACTACATCCTCACGCGCATGCGCGACGAGGGGGCCGCGTTCGCCGACGTGCTCCAGGCCGCCCAGGAGCTCGGCTACGCCGAGGCCGAGCCTTCGCTCGACGTCGACGGCCACGACGCCGCGCACAAGCTCTGCGTGCTCGCGCTGCTCGCGTTCGGCGCCGAGGTCTATCCCGACGAGGTCTCGACCGAGGGCATCCGCGCGATCGAGCCGATCGATCTGCGCTTCGCCGCGCGCTTCGGCTACGCGATCAAGCACCTCGCGGTCGGCCGCGAGACCAAGACGGGCGAGCTCGATCTGCGCGTGCACCCCGCGCTCGTCCCCGCGCGCGCGCCGCTCGCGAGCGTCGACGGCGTGCTCAACGCGGTCGCGCTCGAGGCCGACGGCGCGGGCGCGCAGGTGCTAGTC
>JAJXTK010000659.1 GCA_021783935.1 Myxococcales bacterium
TGCCCTCTTGCGCGTATCGAGCTCGACGATCTTCGCCTCGAGCTCGGTGCCGACCGGGAACGCCTTGCGCAGGTCGGCCCCCTTCGGCGTGCCGGTGGCGAACGCGCCGATGAACGCCTTCGCGTAGCGCCCCGTCTGCCCGACGATGCGCACCTCGAGCCCCGCGGGGTCGTGCCCCTCGACCACGACCTTCACCGCCTGGTGGAGCCCCAGGCGAGGCGGCGGCCTGCCGACCTCGACCGCCGCTTGCCCCTCCTTCGGCGCCGGGTGCAGCGCGATCTTGCGGTTCGGGAGGTCGGCCGACGCGACCACGACGTCGATCTCGTCGCCGGCCTTCATGATCTCGCTCGGGTGCTCGAAGCGCTTGGCCGAGATCATGTCGCGCGCGTGCAGCAGGCCGTCGATGCCGGGCTCCAGCTCGATGAACGCGCCGAACGGCTGCAGGCGCACGACCTTGCCCTTGTGCAGCGAGCCGCGCGCGTAGCGCTCCGCGGCCCCCTCCCACGGGTCGTGCTCGGCGGCCTTGCGCGACAGCCAGATCTTCCCGTTCTCGTCGATCTTGAGGATCTTCACCTCGACCTGCTGGCCGACCTTGAAGAGCTCTTTGAGCGGCGCGAACACGTGGGAGGCCTCGGTGACGTGCACCAGGCCATCGACGCCGCCGACGTCGACGAACACGCCGAAGTCCTTCACCGAGCGCACGGTGCCGGTGACGATCTTGCCGAGCTCGAGGTGGCTGAGCGCCTCTTCGCGCTGCTTCTTCGACTCCTCCTCGAGCATCGACTTTCGCGACAGCACGAACTCGCGCCCGCGCTTGGCGAAGACGATGACCTCGAAGGGGAGCTTCTGGCCGATCATGTGGTGCAGATCGGCCCCGAGCCGGAGCTCGACCTGCGACGCCGGCGCGAAGCCGCGCAGGCCGTCGACGTCGACCTCGAGGCCGCCGTGGATGACGCCGGTGACGAGCCCCGTGACGGGCTGCTTGTGCGTGAAGGCGAGCTCGACCTCGCTGCGCGCCTTTTGCCAGCGATTGAGGTCCTTGGTGAGCACGACGAGGCCGCCGCGCGCGCCGTCGTTGGCGATCTTGGCGATGAACTTCTCGCCCTCGGCCGGGGTCTCGCTCTCGGGGATCTCCGCGCGATCGATGATGCCGAGCGCCTTGCCGGCGACGTCGACCATGACCGCGTGCTCCATCACCTTGGTGACCTTGCCGGCGACCTCCTCGCCGACACCGAACGGGGGCTTCTCGCGGTGCGGCTGCGGCCTCTTCTCCTTCTTCTTCGAAGGCTTCGCCTCGCCCTTGGCCTCGCCCCCCTCGGTCGCGCCTTCGGCGACCTCGCCCTCTTGGGCCTCCCCCTCGGCGGCCTCGCCCTCTTGGGCGTCGCCCTCGGCCCCCGCCTCGCCGTCCTTCTTCTTGCGACGGCGACGGCGGCGCTTCTTCTTCTCGCCCTCGGCGGGCGCCTCGCCTGCGGGCGCGCTGGCACCGGCCTCGGCGGGCGCTTCGGCGGGCGCTTCGGCGGGCGCGGCCTCGGTGGCTTGGGGAGCCTCGGCCTCGGCGGCCGCGGCGTGCTGCACGGGCTCGATGGGCGAGGTGGTTTCGGGGCTCGCGGCTTGCTGCGAGCCTTCCGGCGTCGTGGACTCGTCGGTGGGCATGAGGCCTCAGGAAGCGCGAAGACGCATGGGGGTCGACGCGCGAAGGGGCGCGCATAGTAGGACGGACCGACGCGTCTTGCCAGAGCGACGCCGAGTCGTCGCGGGCACTGAACGCGCGAGGCCCCGCGCCGAGCCGGCGCGAGGCCTCGATCGCGGGCGTCCGCGGTTCGTTCAGTCGCGCCGGTACATCGTCACCACGCAGGCGCCGCCGAGGCCGAGGTTGTGCTGGAGCGCGACCTTGGCGTTCGGCACCTGCCGCTGGTCGGCCTGCCCGCGCAGCTGCCAGACGAGCTCCGCGCACTGCGCCAGCCCCGTGGCGCCGAGCGGGTGCCCCTTGGAGAGCAGGCCACCCGACGGGTTGGTCACGTACCTGCCGCCGTAGGTGTTGTCGCCCGCCTCGATGAACTTCTCGGCCTCCCCCTCCTTGCAGAGGCCGAGGGCTTCATAGGTGAGCAGCTCGTTGGCGGTGAAGCAGTCGTGCAGCTCGATCACGTCGAGATCCTCGGGGCCGAGGCCCGACTTCTCGTAGACCTGCTTGGCCGCGTTCACGGTCATGTCCCAGCCGACCATCTTGATCATCGAGTCGCCGAAGCTCGAGCCGTAGTCGGTGGTCATCGCCTGCGCGGCGATCCAGACCGGCCGCGAGACGCCGTGCTTCTTGGCGAACTCGTCGGAGCAGAGGATCGCCGCCGCGGCGCCGCACGTCGGCGGGCAGCACTGGTAGCGCGTGAGCGGATCGAAGACCTCGTCGGCCTGCATGACCTCCTCGAGCGACAGGAGGTTGTTGAAGATGGCGAGCGGGTTGCGGTGCGCGTGCTTGCGCGCCTTGACGCTGATCTGCGCGAAGGTCTCGCGCTTGGTGCCCCAGCGCCATCGGTATTCGCGCCCGGCGCCGCCGAACATCTGCGCGGCGGGCGGCGCCTGCGAGAAGCCCTGCACGCGCGCCATCACCTCGGCGTGGCGATCGAGCGGGTTGGTGCGGTCGGCGAACTTCGAGCCGAGCGCCCCCTTCTCCATCTTCTCGAAGCCGACGGCGAGGACGCACTCGGCGAACCCCCCCTCGATCGCTTGGCGGCCGAGCATGAGCGCGGAGGAGCCGGTCGAGCAGTTGTTGTTCACGTTGAAGACGGGGATGCCCGTGAGGCCGACCTCGTAGACGGAGCGCTGCCCGCAGGTGCTGTCGCCGTACACGTAGCCCGCGTAGGCCTGCTCGATCTCGTCGAACTTCACGCCCGCGTCGGCGATCGCGCTCCGAATCGCCCCGGACGCCATCACGTTGTAGTCGTCACTGGCGCCGGGCTTGCCGAACTTCACCATCCCGACGCCGAGCACGTTGACCTTGCGACCCATGGTTCACCTCGTCACTGCAGGAGCCTCATCGAATCCGTGATGCGCGCAAACCGAGCCGTTCGCGCGAGTGAGCGCGGACGCGCGAGAGAGAGATGAAACAGGGAGGGGAGGAGGAAAGGAGCCGTCTCGATGGGGGTTCATCCACCCGGGCGCCCTCTCGGCTGCTCCCCTGCTTGCCTCCCTGTTGCCTTCCTCTGCCGCGCCCGCGCGCTCAGACGAGCTTCTCGAGGAAGCCGAGGCGCGCCGCGAGGCGCATGTCGCCGTCCACGCGCGCCTTGCCCTTCTGGAAGAGATCCCGCAGCGACTCCTCCCCCTTCGCGAGCGTCGCGAGGTCCTCGTCGCGGATGGTGATCGTCGTGTCGGCGGCGCCGGTCCCTTCCTTCACGCTGCCGGGCGCCGCCTTCAGATCGAGGAGCCAAGACGCCTCGGGATCCTTGATCGTGAACTGCACGACCCCGCGCACCTCGCCCGCGAGGCTCGAGCTCTTCGCGACGCGCTCGCCGAGGGCCTTGAAGATCGCGCCCGACTGCGCGGCCGCC
>JAJXTK010000660.1 GCA_021783935.1 Myxococcales bacterium
CGCGAGCGAGAGCGTGAGCGCCGGCCCGTCGGTCAGCACCTGCATCGCCGTGTGGGCGAACGGCGGGGACACAGCCAGCGCGACGCCCGCGAGCGCGCCCCCCCAAGCCCGCGCGCCGACCCGCAGCGAGAGCGCGGAGAGGAGCGGCGCCGAGATCGCCGAGACGGCGCACCACCACCAGCGCAGCAGCGGCTCGAGCGCGGTCGCGGGCGCCCCGAGGCGCAAGCCGACGCGCACGAGCGCGCGAGAGACCGCGAGGAAGAGCGGCCGGCCGAGGAGCAGGCCGCTCGGCTCGCCGCGGATCGCCTCGCGCACGTAGTCGCCGGCGTCCCAGTAGGCGAGGCCGTGCGTTCCGACGAGCGCCGCGACCGCGAGCGCGAGGGCGAAGAGCGCCGCGTACGCGCGCGTCGAGAGCCGGTCGCGCGCCGCAGGGGTCACGGGTTCTTGGGCGCGAAGTGCGCGAGCGGGCTCTTGCCCGGGCCGATCGGCGTGGCGCTCCGCATCGCGTCGGCGACATAGGCCTTGGCCCGGCGCGCAGCCTGCTCGAGCGGGCGTCCGAGCGCGAGGTGCGCGGCGATCGCCGAGGCGAGCGTGCAGCCCGTGCCGTGGGTGCACGCGCTGTCGATGCGCTCGCCGACGAGCCGCAGGACGGAGTCGTCGGTGACGAGCAGATCGATCGGCGCGCCCGGCAGGTGCCCCCCCTTCGCGAGCACGGCGCGCGCGCCGCGACGGAGCAGCGCGCGCGCGCCGGCGAGCAGCCCGCCTTCGTCGACCACGGGGCCGTCGAGCTCGGCGAGGATGCGCAGCTCCTCGGCGTTGGGCGTCACGAGCGCGGCGCGCGGCAAGATGCGCGAGACGAGCGCGTCGACCCCTGCGTCGTCGAGCAGGCGCGCCCCGCTCGAGGCCGCGATCACGGTGTCGGCGACGACCAGCATGCCCGGGCGCGCGTCGAGCGCGTCGGCCACCGCGCGCACGATGTCGGCGGTGGCGAGCGCGCCGAGCTTCGCCACCGGCACGCGCCCCTCGAGGTCGTCGAGCACGACGTCGATCTGCGCGCGCACGAGCGACGGCTCGAGGGCAACGACGGCGCGCACCCCCCGCGTGCCCTGGACGGTGACGCACGTGATTGCCGACAGGCCGTGGACGCCGTGCGCCGCGAACGTGCGCAGATCGCCCTGAAGTCCCGCGCCTCCCGTCGGGTCGCTCCCGGCGATCGTGAGCGCGATCGTCACGGCGTGCCTCCGCACCGCGGCGCCGTGCGCAGGGCGCGCGCGGCGGCGTCCTTGGCGGCGACCCCGTCGAGGTTCTCCGGGCGCAGCCGCGCCGCGAGATCCTTCGGGTGGATGTCGCCGAGCGCCTGGATGGCGGCGAGCCCGAGCTCGCCCTGCCCGAAGCTCCGGCGGACCATGTCGTAGAGATCGTCGACGGCGCCCTCGTCGCAGAGCGCGCCGAGCGCCTCGATCGCGTCGCGGCGGACGTCGATCGTCTCGGCGTCGTCGAAGGCGCGCGACCGCACGGCCGGCAGCTGCGATCGCGCGTGGCGCCGAGCGAGCGCGAGCACCGCCGCGCCGCGGACCTGCCGCGCGGGGTCGCGCGTCGCCTGGGCGAGGGCGACGTCGAGATCGCCCGCCCCCCCTGGGCCGCTCGCGTCCCCGACCGTCTCGGCGGCTGCGACCCGGACGAAGGTCCAGCCGTCGCTCGCGAGCAGCGAGAGCACCGCGGGCCACGCGCCGCTCGCCCCGCCCGCCCGTCGTAGGGCGTCGAGCGCGCTCGCGCGAACGCGCGGATCGAGGTCGGCGAGCGCGCGGATCAGCTCGGGCCGCAACGCGTCGACCTCCGCGGCGACCTCGGCCGCGCGCGCGCGCAGGTAACGATCGCCGCTCGAGAAGAGCGCCTTGGCCCACGCGAGCGCGCGGGCGTCCCCCTTGGCCGCGAAGCGCGCGAGCGGCTCGGCGGCGAGCCAACGGCGATCGAAGGGCGCGTGCTCGTCGACGCGCGCGAGCAGCGCACCGACGAGGCGCGACGAGAGCGTCGGGGCCCCCGCCGAGGACGCGCTCACCTCGTCGACCGCGGCGATCGCGCGCGCGAGCTCGACGACGAGATCCACGTGCCCGTCGATCGTGGGCCCCTTGCCGGCCCCCTCGAGCCACGCCTCGATCGCGTCGCGCCCCGCGGCGTGCGTCGCGGCGCGGGCGAGCGCGGCGCGGAAGCTCCGGCGGCGCGAGGCGGAGGCGCCGTCGACGTACGAGAGGATCGCAGGCACCGCGGCGCGGGGATCGACCTTGGCGAAGCGGTCGGCGAGCACCTCGCGCGCGACCTCGGGCCCTCGGGCGAATCCCTCGGCGATCGCCCCGCTCGCCTCCGCCCCGCAGCCGTCGAGCGCATCGCGCGCCGCGCGCGAGGCGACCGCGCGCGCGTCCCACGACAACCGGACGAGCCCCGGGCCCGCCGCGGCGCACGGGGTCTGATCGAGGATGTCGACGGCGCGCTCCTTGGCCGCGTCGCTCATCGTCGGGATGCGCGCGACGACGGCGCGCGCCCCCTTCGCGCCCGCGTTCGCGAGGATTTTCCGCGCGAGCTCGGCGTCGGCGCCGCCGAAGTCGAGCAGCCCGACCAGATCGTCGAGCGAGCGGATCGTCGCGGGGACCTCGGGCACCCCATCGACCTCCGCGAGCCCCACCGCCGGCTCCGCCTCGGTGGCGACGCGCGTGCGATCGAGCGCGATCGCGAGGCAGCCCGTCGTCACGGGCTTCGGGAACGGCACCTCCACGCGCTCGCCCGCCGCCGCCGTCGCGGGCAGCTCGACGCGGTAGGTCGCTCCGTCGATCACCACCCAAATCGCCGCGGGCGGCGTGAACCCGGACACCGGGACGGTCGGCCGAAGGACGATCGACAGCTTGGTGAGCGGGATCGAGCTCGGCGCCGAGAAGACGACGAACTCGCCGTGCCCGTCCCCCTTGCGCGCCTCGGTCCACGCGGTCTTCGGATCGTCGTCGACCAACGCGGCCGACTCGCCGTCGTTGCTCGAGGCGCCGCGCACGCCGAGCACCGAGCCGATCGGCGCCTGCTCGGTCGGCGACGCGGTCAGCGTCGGCGCCGCGGCGCGCACCGACTTGGGGATGCGCGAGTAGGCGACGGCGCGGAAGCTCAGCGTCTTCGGATCGAGCCGCCGCGGGCCGAGCAACGTCTCGCTCTGGCCGCAGATGGTGAGCTCGCGGCGGATGGTGCCGACGAAGACGGTCTGATCGTCGACGTCGATGTGGCCGCCGACCCCCTCCCCCTCCGCGCCGAAGCCGGTCGATGCGGAGAACAAGACGCGCGCCTCGCCGCCGACGCCGCCCCCGACCACCAGCGCCTCCCACGCGACGCCGTCGCGCGTCGCCGAGGCCGCCGTCACGCGAACCAGTCGCCGACCGGCGCCGATCTCGATCGCGCGTGCCGACGAGCGCAGCGCGTCGATCCCCTCCGGCAGAGGGATCGGCGTCTCGGCCCCTGCGCTCGCGTCGCACGGCAGCGCCGCGCATCCACGGACGCGGAGCGC
>JAJXTK010000057.1 GCA_021783935.1 Myxococcales bacterium
GCAGGCCGTGCGAGATGGGCGACGAGAAGGTGTCGGAGACCGTGATGAGGACCTGCGTGTACCAGGGGAGGGCGCGATCGAGCGAGGCGAAGATCGTGGTGACCTTCGGCACGACGCCGACCATCAGCACGGTGATGAGGATCGAGCCGATGATCAGCATGAGCACGGGGTAGGCGAGGGCCGCCATCACCTTGCCCTTCAAGCGCGCCTGCGTGTCCATGAAGGTCGCGAGGCGATCGAGCACGGTCTCGAGCGTGCCGGAGGCCTCGCCCGCGGCGACCATGTTCACGTAGAGCGTCGGGAACACCGTCGGGTGCTCGGCGAGCGCCACGGCGAACGCGGTGCCCTCGTTGATCTGCTGGCGCACGCTCGCCAAGACGCGCTTGAGCTCTTCCTTCTCGACCTGCTCGGTGAGCGCACCGATGGCCTCCGCGAGCGGGATGCCGGCGCGCACGAGCGTCGCGAGCTGGCGCGTGGTGATGGCGATGTCGCTGGTGTTCGGCTTGCGCAGAAAGCCGAGGAGGTTGATGTCGCGCGAGCGCTTGGCGGCCGCCGCGCGCGCCTCGGCCGCGTTCGTGAGGACGATGCCGTCCCTGCGCAGCGCCGCCCGGAGCGCCTTCGGGCTGTCGGCGTCGCGCACGCCGCGCACCTCCTTGCCGGAGGCGGCGGTGATCCCGCGAAATTGGTAGACGGCCATGGCTAGGCCCCAACGCACGGACGCGGCTGGGCAGCGCGCCCACCAGGCGCGGTGGCCGCTCGTCGACGCGCGCGGCTCTCGGCCGGCATCACTCCACTTCCTCTTGCGTGGCCGCGAGCACCTCTTCGACGGACGTCATCCCGGAGAGCACCTTGCGCGAGCCGTCTTCGCGCATGTTGTCCATGCCGGCCTCCATCGCGGCGCGGCGGATGGCGGTGGCGTCGGCGTGCTTGAGGATGAGGCTGCGCACCGACTCGTCGATCAGCATCAGCTCGTAGATGCCGCGGCGCCCCGTGTAGCCGGCGCCGCCGCACTCGTCGCACCCGCGCGGTCGGTAGAAGATCGGGCGCGTGCCGGGCATCGGCAGCGGGGCGGCGTACTCGACGCCGCGCGGGAGGTAGGCGTTGCTCATCGGCCGCGCGAGCTTGCGCGCCGCGGCGGCCGGATCCATGCCGAGCTGCTCGAGCTCGAAGTCGGTCGCCTCGTACGACTCCTTGCACTTGTCGCAGAGCTTGCGCACGAGGCGCTGGGCGAGGATGCCGATCATGGAGCTCGCGACCATGAACGGCTCGACCTCCATCTCGACGAGGCGCGTGACCGCGCCGGCCGCGTCGTTGGTGTGGATCGTCGAGAGCACGAGGTGACCGGTCAGCGACGCGTGGACGGCGATCTCGGCCGTCTCTTTGTCGCGGATCTCGCCGACCATGATCACGTCGGGGTCCTGGCGGAGGAAGGCGCGCAGCGCCGAGGCGAACGTGAGGCCGATCTTGGCGTTGACGTGCACCTGGTGGATGCGCGGCAGCTCGTACTCGACCGGATCCTCGGCGGTGAGGATGTTGAGGTTCGGCTTGTTGATCCGGTTGAGGCACGCGTAGAGCGTGGTGGTCTTGCCGGCGCCGGTCGGGCCCGTGACCAGGATGATGCCGTGCGGCCGGTTGATCAGGTGATCCATCAGCGCGTATTCGCGCGTGTAGAAGCCGAGATCGGGCAGGTCCAAGAGCACCGAGCTCTTGTTCAAGAGGCGCATGACGATGCGCTCGAAGCCGCGCGAGGTCGGGATCGTCGAGACGCGGATGTCGACCCCCTTGCCGGCGATCTTGAGCGTGATGCGCCCGTCCTGCGGCAGGCGCTTCTCGGCGATGTTCAGCCCGCTCATGATCTTCACGCGGGCGAGGATGTTCGGCATGAAGGCCTTGGGCGCCTTCTTGACCTCGTGGAGCTCGCCGTCGATGCGGTAGCGCACGACGACCTCGCGCTCCTCGGGCTCGATGTGGATGTCGCTCGCCCGCCGCTTGCTCGCCTCGCTGAAGAGGTTGTTCACCCACCGGATGACCGGCGCGTCGTCGGTCGCGTCGATGATGTCGGTGAGCTCGTCGCCGGTGTCCTCTTGCTCCTTCTCGAGCTCGGCCTGGTTGTTGAGGCGCTCGTAGAACGAGTTGATCGCGTCGATGATCACGTCGCCGGGCGCGACGAAGACGTCGACGGGCTTGCCGAAGATGGCGCGCACGTCGTCCTGCGCGGCGACGTCGAGCGGGTCGGCGGCGACCATGCGCACGCGCGCCTGATCCTCGCCGACGACCACGACTCGGTGCGCCTTGGCCCACTGGATCGGCAGGCGCGTCGCGACGTTGGTCTCGATTCGCGCGATGTCGATCCGATCGACGAACGGCAGGCCGCACTCGTCGGCGAGCGCCTTGGCGATGGCGCCCTCGTCGGTCGCGCGCGCGGCGACGGCGAGATCGAAGAGCGTGCCCCCCTTCTCGCGCTGGGTGGCGAGCAGCTCCTTCACGCGCGCCGCGGGCATGACGCCGCGCCGTGTCAGGATCTCGCCGAGGTAGCTCTGCTCCATGCCTAGTTCTCGATGGTGAACGCGCGCGCGACGGGCGGGGGGCGCACCAACGTGGGGGGCGCCGTCAGCGGTGCCCCGGCGGCGGGCGCCGCGGCCGCTCCGGGGGGCGGCGTGCCGGGGTTCGAGTATGCCGCGCCCCCGCCCGGGGTCGGAGGCAGCTCGCTGATGGGCTTGCTGGCCTCGTGCTTCTTGACCTCCTTCGGGCGCGTCCGCTCCTCGAGCGCGGCCTTGTCGTCCTCGCGCATGTAGGCCTGGCGGATCTCCTCCACGAGGCCGCGCGTGCGCGTGTAGTCGACATAGGGGGCCCAGTCCTTGCTGTCGGCGAAGACGAAGTAGCGGTCGAGGAACTCCTGCCGCTCCTCCATCTTGCGCTCGAAGATGGCGCGCAGGTCGGCCGGATCGCGGATCACGTACGGCGTGAGGATGAGCAGCAGGTTGCGCTTCTGGTTGCTGCGCGTGGTCTGCTTGAACAGCTGGCCGATGATCGGGATGTCGCCGAGCACCGGGATCTTGGTCTCGTCGTTGGAGACGAAGTCGCGCACCAGGCCGCCGATCACGATCGTCTGCTGATCCTGGATCACCAGCTGCGTCTTGGCATTGCGCTGGATGATGTTCGGCGTGAGCGTCTGGCCGGAGGAGGGGCCGAGCTCGCTGATCTCCTCCTCGAGCTCGAGGCGCACCTCGTTCGAGTCGTTGATGTGCGGCGTGAGCTTGATCTTGGTGCCGACGTTCTGGCGGCTGATGCCGCCGAAGGCGCCCATGCCCATGCCCATCATGCCCATGCCCATGCCGCCGAAGGCGCCCATGCCGGCCGTGCTGCCCATCGCCCCGGGCATGCCGCCCATCATCCCGGGCATGCCGCCGAGGATCGAGCTCTGCAGCGGCACGTTCTCGCCGACGTTGATCTCGGCCGCGACGTTGTCGGTCGCCATGATGTGCGGCGTCGAGAGCACGTTGGTGTCGCCGCTGGTCGTGAGCGCCTGCAGCGCCACGCCGAAGGCCGGGATGCTGATGCCGATGCCGGCGAGCGTGACGAGCGTGTTCGAGCGGACGCCGAGCGCGAGCCCTTGCAGCGAGCTCGGGTTGGTGAGGTCGGGGAAGCTCGCCGATCCGAGCGGGTTGGAGCCGCCGAGGACGACCGAGCCGTCGGGGCCGACCGAGCTGACGTTGTCGGCGCCGTGGAAGCTGACGCCCAGCGTGTTGGTGTGGTCGGTCGACACCTCCATGATCACCGCCTCGATGAAGACCTGGCGGCGCGCCTGATCGAGGCGATCGATCACGTTGCGCAGGCTCGCGTAGTCGCGGAGCGACGAGGTGATCACCAGCGAGTTGGTCGACTTGTCGGCGGTGATGCGGATGGTCCCTTCGAACACCATCGTGTTCGCGGGGATGCCGGCCGCGCCCGGCGCGGGCTTCGCCGGCGTCATCGCGCCCCCCTTGGAGCCGGTGATGTCGTTGAGCGTCTTGGCGAGCTCCTCCGCGTCGGCGTGCTGCAGCGGCAGCACGTGGATCTCCCCTTCGCCCGTCATCGGCACGTCGAGCCGCTTGATGAGCTCGAGGATGCGCAGGTAGGCCTTCTCGGTGCCGATGATCACGAGCGAGTTGGTGCGATCCTCGGCGATGATCTTGGTGACGCGCGTCTCGATGGCCTGCGAGCCCGGCGGGCGCGTGGAGCCGGCGGCGCCGCCGCCCGGCGCGGCCTTGCTGACGTCGAAGATCTCGTTGAGCTTCGCCGCCATCTCGCTGGCGCTCGAGTAGTGGATCGGCTCGACCCAGATCTGGTCACCGATGCCGGCGACGTCGATCTCCTCGACGATCGACATCATGCGTTTGATGTTGGCGCCGGTGTCCGTGATGATCAGCAGGTTGCCCGGCGAGTAGATGGTGATGTCGCCGTCGCGCGACTTGAAGTGCGTGAGCACGTTGGCGACCTCGTCGGCCGTCACGTACTGCAGGCGGTGCAGGCGCGTGACGTAGCGGTCCTCCGAGGCGCTCGCCTGGCCGGGGCCGTAGATCGGCGTCGACTGGGTCACGACGCCGGGGCTCTCGACGATCTTGAGGAACTTGCCGTGCGGGATGACGGTGAGGCCGTTGGTCTCGAGGATCGAGAGGAACGCCTGGTAGGCCTCCGCGACCGAGACCTTCTGCGGCGAGTAGATCGTCGCCTTGATGTTGCGGACCTTGCCGCCGAAGATGAAGCGCTTGCCGGTGAGCTGCCCCATCACCTTGATGAGCTCGGGCAGGTCGGCGTCCTCGAGCGAGAACTGCACCTTGTAGCCGGCGGGGCGCGGCTCGAATTCGATCTCGTCCTTGAACTGCGGCAGCGCGCCGGTGTCGCCCGGCCGCCTGGCGCTCGCGGAGCCCGAGGCCGACGGCGAGGGGGTGGTCGTCGCGGCGCCGAAGGGCGGGGGGGGCGTCGGCGTCTGCGGGACGGCGGGGGGCGCGCCGGGCGCGGAGCCGAGGGGCACCGTCGCGAGCGGGCGCGTCGGGCGCTGGATGATGGGGCCCCGCACGACCTGCGCGCTCGCAGGGGCGAGCATCGTCGCGACCACGAGGCCCGCGCCGAACGCCCAGAGGCGCCCGCGCCCGAGGCGCCTGCCGCGCTCGCTCACCATCGCATCTCCTTCGGGGTTCGACATCTCGCTCGCTCTCTCTCGCTCGTGCGCCCCGCGGCGTCGGAGTGGGCCGAGGCGCGTCGGGAGGGTGGGGCGCCGGTCGACGGCGAACCCCGAAATTTCAGGCCCAACGGCCCGCTACTTGATCGTGAAGTTGATGGTCGTGGGCTGGCCGTTGCGCTGGAGCCCGATCTCGATCGACGGGGCGGTGCGCAGCTTCGCGTACGCCTCGAGCGCCTTCTCGGGCGACGACATCTCGAAGCCGTTGATCGTTCGCAGCTGATCGCCCGCCTGCAGCCCGAGCTTCCCGAGCAGCGTGTCGGGGCGGATGTTGAGCAGGCGGATGCCGACGACCTTGCCGTTCTCCTGCTCGGGCACGATGCGCGCCGATCTCATCAGCTCCGCCTGGTTCTCGATGATCTTGTCGACGACCATGCGATCGATGTTGAAGTTCTTGTCGTCGACCTTCTGGATGCCCTTCTCGATGTCCGCCGGCACCTTGCCCACGCCGCCGGGCAGCTCGGGCCCCGCGCCCGCCACCGACGCCGACGGCGCGGGGGGTGGCGGCGGCATGAACATGCCGATGAAGCAGTACGAGCTCCCCTCGTGGAAGTAGACCTTCTCGCGGACGATCACGGCGACCGTGCGGTTGGACACGGTGCCCCCCTCCTGCACCATCGGCTTGTTCGCGATCCCCTCGCCGGTCGAGAAGACCGCGAACGAGCGGCGCGGCTCCGCCGGATCGACGACCGAGATCTCGAGCTTGGTCGGGCCGGTGCACTGCGTGAAGAGCAGCTCGTGCGCGTCGTCGCTCGCCTCGATCGGGGGGGTGCTCCAGTCGATCGGCGGCGGCGGCCGGATCGGCCCCGTCACCGAGTCGAACGGGTTGCTGTCGAGGATCGGCTTCGCGCTGAGCGACCGCGGCGTCGCCGCCGTCCCCGCGCTCACGGACCCCTTCGGCGCGGCGCGCGTCACCGCCGAGGCGTCGAGCGGCAGGTACTTGCCCGCCACCAGCTGCGTCGCGCCGGCCGACAGGAAGAAGGTCGAGATCGTCCCGAGCGCGACGATCACGAACCAGAAGTTGCGCTTCAGCAGGGCGTCCATGTAGGGAGGGGCGGTGGGGCTTGCCGGCCAGCCGATGGGCGGGCGCAGGTGTTCAGGCTTCGTAGTCTGCGTGCACGGGAACGTCGAGGGGCGGACGGGCTTCCCCGGCGCCGGTGTGCGAGGCGCATGCCACTAGCACATCGGCGGTAAATGCGCGGCATTCGCTATGGCGTTCGAACGCCGCTCGGGACAGCTTGGCACCGGACGAGAGACGGCGAAGCGCGCGCTGCCAAATTGGCAGTGAAGCCCGGCGAGCACCCCGGCCCCCTGGACCCCGTGTCTCCCTCAGGGAGCCGGAGCCCGAAAGTGGAATGCGAGATCGGGCTTGGGAATTGGGAGCAGAGCGACTCTCGCTCGCCCCTCTCCCGCCTCGTGAAGAGGGGCGAGAGGGGAGCGGGGCGGGGAGGTCGTGGAGCAGAGGCCCGCGCCCGCCGCCGCGCGGTCCATTTCCTTGACCGTGTCGCGGCGCGCTCTCTAACCTCGATCCGATGTTCAAGGACACGCTGCGGCAGATCGTCGAGGGGACGGACGGCGCGATCGCGGGGCTCTTGATGGGCTTCGACGGGATCGCGGTCGAGAGCTACACGCGCGACGAGGCCGCGGAGGGGAAGGACATCGGCGAGATCGGCATGGAGTTCAGCGTGATCGTCGGCTCGATCAAGCGCGCCGCCGAGACGCTCGAGGCCGGGCACGCCAAAGAGGTCGCCATCCAGGCCGAGCACCTCACGACGCTCATCCGCGTGATCAGCGACGACTACTTCCTCGCGCTGACCATGCGGCCCGACGGCAACCCCGGCAAGGGGCGCTTCATCCTCCGCACGCACGCGCCCAAGCTGCTCGCCGAGCTCGGCTGAGCGCGCGCGAGGCGAGCCCCTCGATGGCGCGCGTCCTGGTCCTGTCGGGGCCGAACCTCCAGCTGCTCGGCACGCGCGAGCCGGCGATCTACGGGCGCACGACGCTCGCCGAGATCCACGCCGAGCTCGCCGAGCTCGCGGCCGCGCGCGGCGCCGCCGTCGACTGCCGGCAATCGAACCACGAGGGGGAGCTGCTCGATTGGATCGGCGCCGTGCGCGGCGTCTTCGACGGCATGCTCCTCAACGCGGGCGCCTTCACGCACACCTCGTACGCGCTGCGCGACGCGATTCAGGCCGTCGGGCTGCCGTGCGTCGAGGTCCACCTGTCGAACCCCGAGGCGCGCGAGCCGTTTCGACGCCGCTCGCGCATCGCCGCCGCGTGCGTCGCCAAGGTCGCGGGGTTCGGCGCGCGCTCGTACGCGCTCGCGCTCGAGGGGCTGCTCGACCGGCTCGACGCGCGCTCCTGACGCGCGTTGGTTGACGCGCGCCGTCGTCGTGGCGCTCGGCGCGAAGCGAATTACGCGCGCGATCGCGGTGGACAGCGCGCCCCTCCGCCGGTAGTCACTGCGCGCTCGCATGGCCAAGACGACGACGCGCGACGAAGACAAGACGCAAGGGTGGATCGCTCCTTCGACGCTCGAGGCGCTCCTCGAGGTCATGGAGCGGCACGAGGTCATGGAGCTCGAGCAGGTGCGCGGTGCGGGCCAGACGCGCGCGCGCCTCACCATTCGACGGGGCGCGCACGCGGGGGTCGCCGTCACGCACGTGCACTCGCCGGCGACGACGGCGGTCGCGCACTCGGCGGCGATGCCGGCCGCGCCCGCGCCGGCGGCCATGGAAGAGGACGGGATCGTCTTCGTGAGCTCGCCGCTCGTCGGCACCTTCTATCGCGCCCCTTCGCCGGACGCGGCCGCGTTCATCGAGGTCGGCCAGGCGATCCGACAGGGGCAGCGCCTCTGCATCGTGGAGGCGATGAAGCTCATGAACGAGATCGAGAGCGACGTCGAGGGCACGCTCGTCGAGATCCTCGTCGAGAACGGCAAGCCCGTGGAGTACGGGCAGAAGCTGTTCAAGGTGAAGAAGAAGTAGCGGTCGAGCGGGCCTCCGCTCGGGCGGCCGACGTCTCCGGCGTGCGGCGGGCGCCCGATCGCTTAGCAGGCCGTTGCGTTTCTCCGGAGCTGCCCGAGCCCTTTCCGCGTCACCCGGAAGCTCGCCGCGCGATCGACACGGCCTGCTGTCTGTCACAGTTCCCGCAGGCCGTTTCTCAACGGCCTGCTAGGCTGAAGGCGCGCGGCGTCCCGCGGGAAGCCCGGGGCGCGCCTCGGTCGTTCTGGGCTCGTGCCCTACGACGCCATCGCCGACGACATGCCCAAGCCCGTCCTTCCCAGCGATGCCCTCGCCCCGTCCGCCCCGGTGGACGAAGAGGAGCGATCGCCCGAGATGCCCGAGGCGGCCGTGGGGGGCGAGACGACCGTGTGCGTGGTCGACGACGACGCCTCGAACCTCCAGTCGCTCGAGACGATCTTCGGCCGCGAGGGGTTTCGGGTCTTCGCGGCGAGCGGCGCCAAGCGCGCGATCGAGCTCTGCCGCAAGCACCGTGTGCAGGTGGTCGTCACCGACCTGATGATGCCCGGGACCAGCGGGCTCGAGCTGCTCAGGGCGCTCAAGCAGGTGTCGCCCGAGTCGCAGGTCGTGCTGATGACCGCGTACGGCACCGTCGAGGCGGCCGTGGCGGCCATGAAGGAGGGGGCCTTCGACTTCGTCGAGAAGCCCCTCAAGCGCGCGTCGATCGTCAAGAGCGTGCGCCTCGCCGCCTCGCACCAGAAGCTCCTCGCCGAGAACCGCGCGCTCAAGAAGAAGATCGAGCTGCTCACCCACCGCGAGATCGTCGGCACCTCGCCCGCGCTGCGCCGGGTGCTCGAGGTCGCCACGCAGGCGGCGCCGTCGATGGCCACCGTGCTCGTCCTCGGCGAGAGCGGCACCGGCAAGGAGCTGCTCGCGCGCTACGTCCACGAGCGGAGCGCGCGCGCGAGCGGGCCCTTCATCGCGGTCAACTGCGCGGCGATCCCCGAGGCGATCCTCGAGGCCGAGCTGTTCGGCCACGAGAAGGGCTCGTTCACCGGCGCCATCGCGCGGCGCGAGGGGCGCTTCGCCAAGGCGCAAGGGGGCACGCTCTTCCTCGACGAGATCGGCGAGCTCTCGCCCCAGGTGCAGGTGAAGCTGCTGCGCGTCCTCCAAGAGGGGGAGTACGAGCCGATCGGCGGCGACACCGTGAAGGCCCACGTGCGCATCGTCGCGGCGACCAACCGCGACCTGAAGCGCGAGGTGCAGGAGGGGCGCTTTCGCGAGGACCTCTTCTACCGGCTCAACGTCATCGCCGTGACGGCGCCGCCGCTGCGCGCGCGCCGCGAGGACGTGCCCCTGCTCGTCGACCACTTCCTCGGCGTCTACTGCGCCAAGAACGGCAAGCCGCGCATCACGCCGAGCGCGCCCGCGCTCGCGCGCCTGGTCGCCTACGACTGGCCCGGCAACGTGCGCGAGCTCGAGAACGTCATGGAGCGCGCGGCGGTGCTCTGCCGCGGCGCCGAGCTCGGCGTCGAGGATCTGCCGGAAGCGATCGCGCAAGGGGACGGCGAGGCGCCGCGCGGCGCGATGACCTTCGCGGTCGGCACGAGCCTCGACGAGATCGAGCTGGTCGCCATCCGCGAGACGCTCAAGCAGACGCGCGGCGACAAGGCGCTGGCGGCGCAGCTGCTCGGCATCTCGATCCGCACGATCTACCGGAAGCTCGGCGAGGGCGACGCGCCGGGTACCTGACGGCGGCGAGCGTGTTAGCGTGCGACCCGCCATGGTCGACCCCGACACGCTGCTCGAGGACCCCGCGATCACGACTCCGCCCGGCACCGCGCACGCGCGCGCCGATCGCGATCTCGCGACGCTGCTCGCCATGGCCGACGAGGTCGTCGCGCGCGTGCGCAGGCGGGGCGTCGACGTCGCCGAGGTCGTCGTGCGATCGGGGAGCGAGCTGTCGGCGAAGGTCCGCCTCGGCGAGCCCGAGCTCGTCGAGGAGGCGGGGCACCGCGCGCTCGGCATGCGCCTGATGAAGCGCGACGGGGCGAGCGGGGCGCTGCGCGTCGCGCTCACCTCGACGAGCGACACGACCGACGAGGGGATCGCGAACTTCGTCGACGACGCGATCGAGCTGGTCGAGCTCGCGCAGCCCGATCCGTTCGCGGGGGCGCCCGACGCGTCGCTGCTCGCCAAGGGGCCGTGGCCCGAGCTCGACCTGCACGACCCGGCGTGCGCGACGATCGACGCCGCGGAGGCCGTCCGCCGCGCGCGCGTCGCCGAGGAGGCCGCGCGCGCCTTCGATCCGCGCATCACCAACAGCGAGGGGGCGAGCTTCGCGCGCACGCAGGGGGCCGTGGTGCTCGTGACCAGCGGCGGCTTTCGCGGCGGCTATCGCGGCTCCTACGCCTCGCTCGTCGTGACGCCGGTGGCCGACGAGCCGGGCAGCGAGAAGAAGCGTCGCGGCTACCACTGGACGGCCAAGCGCAGGCTCGCGCTGCTCGACGACCCGAAGGCGGTCGGCGAGGAGGCGGCGCGGCGCACGCTCCGCAAGCTCGGCGCCAAGAAGGTCGCGACGCAGCAGTGCCCCGTCGTCTTCGACCCCGACGCGGGGCGCGCGATCGTGGGGCTCCTGGCGGGCTGCCTGTCGGGGGGCGCGATCTACAGGAAATCGAGCTACCTCGTCGATCGCGAGGGGACGCGCGTCGCCTCCGAGCTGGTGACCATCGACGACGATCCGACGATCCTCGGCGCCCCCGGGTCGCGCCCGTTCGACGGCGAGGGGCTCGCCTCGCGCAAGCAGTCGATCGTCGAGGCGGGCGCGCTGCGCACCTACCTGCTCGACAGCTACTCGGGTCGCAAGCTCGGCAAGGCGCCGACCGGCAGCGCCTCGCGCGGCGGCAGCGGCGGCGTCGGCCCCTCGACCTCGAACTTCGTGCTGCGCCCGGGCCAGACCTCGGGCGCCGACGTGGTGAAGCAGACCCGGCGCGGGCTCTACGTCACCGAGATGATGGGCTTCGGCTTCAACGCGGTGACGGGCGACTTCTCGCGCGGCGCCTCGGGGTTCTGGATCGAGGACGGCGAGCTCGCCTACCCGGTGAGCGAGGTCACCATCTCGCTCAACCTCGATGAGCTGCTGCAGGGCATCGACCTCGTCGGCGACGACCTCGATCTGCGCACCTCGATCGCGGCCCCGACCTTCCGTGTGCGCGCGATGACCGTGGCGGGGGGGTAGCGGCGAGCACCTCGGCCCCGAGCCGCCTCGTCCTACGTGGGAGCGGGGGGCAAGGGGGGTGAGGCCTCTGCGATCGCCTCGTCGCAGTCGACGACCATCGACGTCATGCCGAGCTGCTTCGCGAGCTCGCGCGCCCTGTCGAGCTCGACGAGCGCGGCCTCGCGCTGCCCGTCTTTGGCGCAGAGCAGGCCGAGCAGGTAGCGCGCGTTGTACTCGTCCCAGGGGAAATGGCGCTCTTGGCTGTAGGCGACGAGGTCGACGAGCCGTCCGTGCGCGCTCGCGTCGCCCGCCACGCCGTCGAGGTAGGCGAGCGGCGCGCGCGCGATCGCGATGAGGCGGTCGTGGCCGCACTCGGCGGCGAGGGCGACCGATTGGCGCAGCACGGCGTACGCGGCGGGGAAGTCGCGCAGGCGAATGCGGGTGTCGCCGAGGTTGTAGAGGTTGATGGCCGACTCGTAGACGAGCCCGGCGTCGCGCGCGAGCTCCGCGGCCCGCTCGAACTCGGGCGCGGAGGCGGCGAACTCGCGCGCGAAGGAGTAGATGAGGCCGCGGTTCTTCGCGCGCTCGGCGGCACGGATGGTCGTGTCGCCGATGCGGGCGGTGAGCGACTCGGCGCGCGTGAGGTAGGTGAGCGCCCGCTCGAGCCCGACGCGCCCCTCGACCGCGGCGGTCGCGAGCCCGAGCCGCACGAACGCCTCGTAGAGCTCGACGAGATCGGCCTGCCCCTGGCCCAGCATCGGCTCGAGCCGGCGCAGGTACTCGGCCGCCTCGCCGAACTCGCCGGTGCGGTTGGCGAGCTCGGCGCGCGCCGTCAGCACGCGCGGCACGTGCCGCTCGATGCCGCGGCAGAGCGCCTCGGCCTGATCGAAGGCGCTGCGCGCGCGCGCAAAGAGCGACAGCCCGCCGAAGCCGCGCCCCGCGTCGACGAGCGCGTCGCGGCGCGCGTCGTCCGGTCCCCCTTCGAGCCGGGCGAGGGCGCGCTCGATCGCGATGGGCGCGTCGCCCGCGCCGACGCCGACGCCGCGGACCATGACGAGCGAGGAGCCGAGCGTGCGCAGGTGCTTGGCGACCTCTTCGCGCGAGCGCCTCTCGAGGTCGGCGAGCATCAGCCCACGCGCGAGACCACGCGCGGCCGCCTCGGCGTGCCCCGCCGCCGCCTCGAGCTCGCCGCCGCGCAGGAACGCGTCGGCCGCGCGCTCGCGATCGCCCCCTTCGAGCAGGTGCGTGGCGACCCGATCGAGCGGCGGATCGGGGAGCGTCGCCATCGCCTGGGCGATCGCGGCGTGCAGCTCGCGCTTGGCCTCGGCCGGCGCCGCGTCGAGCACGACGTCGCGCGCGATCGGCGAGACGAAGCCGACGCCGCGCTCGCCGAGCCGGCGCAGGATCGCTCCGTCCTCGAGCGGGCCGATCATCCGCTCGAGGTCGGAGATCGGCTCGCCCGCGCTCGCCGCGAGGAGCCCGAGCTCCGCCGGCTCGCCGAGCAGGGCGATCGTCGTGAGCACGGCGCGCTCCTTTTGCGAGCGGTTCGCGATGCGCGAGGCGACCAGCCCCCTCAGCGACTTGGGCAGGTCGATCGACTCGCCGACGTCGCGCAGCTCGGCGCGCGAGATCGGCTGCGGCGCGAGCGCCGTCGGCACCGACACCCGCTCGATCGCCTCCGCCTCCTGCATCGCGCGCAAGAGCTCCTCGATGTAGAGCGGGTTGCCCCCGGCGCGCGCCTCGACGAACGCGAGCAGCTCGGACGAGACGTCGCGCACCCCGAGGCGCGTCGCGATGATCTTCTGCTGGTCCTCGCTGCGCAGCACGGGGAGCACGAGCACGTGCTGCTGCACCGGGCGCGCGTCGCTCGTCGTCGCCTCGCCGAGCGACAGCGGCAGCTTCTCGCCCGCGAGCCCCGCGAACAGCAGCACCGCGCGCGTGCCCGCGACCTGCCGAACGACGGCCGCCAGCGCCGCGGCCGACGCAGGGTCCATCGCCTGCGCGTCGTCCCACGCGAGCGCGTGGAGGCGATCGTCGCACAGGCGCGTGAGCATGTGCCCGAGCGCGGCGGCCGCGTGCTCGCCGATCGCGGTCGAGTCCTCCGCGCGCGCGTCGCCCCCTTCGCGCACCAGATCGAGCACGGTGCGCTGCTCGTCCTCGCCGAGGCCGAGGGCGCGCAGGCGCGGGCGCACCGCCGAGACCTTGGGCGCCGCGTCCCCCTCCTCGACGCCGCACAGCACGCGGAGCATCGCCGCGACGGCCGACAGCGGCTGATCGCGGCCGTGGGGCGGGCACGCGGCGAGGTACCAGCCGACGTTGTAGGCGCCGCGTTGCAGGCGGCGCTGGATCTCGTGGAGCAGGCGCGTCTTGCCGCTGCCGACGCCCCCCTGGATCGTGAGCACGCGCGCGCGCTTGCGCGTGGCCGAGGCGAGGATCTCGCCGATGACGCGCAGCTCCTCGCGCCGGCCGACGAACTTCGCGTACGTCTCGCTCGCCGGCTTGCGGCGCTTGACGAGGAGCCCGGTGGTGCTCGCGAGCGCCCGCGCGCCGGGCGGCAAGGGCTCGAGCTCGACGAGCTGCGCGACGTGCCGCGCGGCCGCCGTCGAGATCGCCGTCGCCCCCTCGCGCGCGCGCGACAGCTCCCGCGCCGCCGACGTCAGCGCGCCGAGGCGGTCGTCGGTGACGATCGCCCCTTCGGCGTCGAGCGCGACGCGGCCGACGTGCACGCCGAGGCCGCTCGCGGGGGCCGCTTCGCGCAGCGCGCGCGCGAGCACGAGCGCCGCGCGAACGGCCGCGTCGGTGTCGCGTCCGTCGGGCACGTCGAGGCCGAAGATGGCCACGCAGCGCCCCTCGCCGCGCTCGAGGATCGTGCCCCCGTAGCGCCGCGTCACCCGTACGCACTCGGCCTCGAGGTCGACCGTGTCGGCCGTGTGCGAGCCGTCGGCGCCGATCTCGATCGCCAGCGCGGTGACCTCGCGCTGCTCGCCGAGGCTCGCGGCGCGCGCGAGGCCGGTCGCGGCGTCGCCGGTCACGACGCTCCCCGCGGGGCGCGGCGGCGTAGTCACCACGTCGGCGGCGTCGGGCACCTCGACCGGGGTGCGCGCCAGCGCCTCCTCGACGTCGCCGCTGCCCGCCTCGCCAGCGCTCGACGCGGCGCCGGGGCGCGACGACGCGCGCAGGTCGGGCGTCTCGCGCAGCGTGCCGAGCAGCTCGCTGAGCGCGTGCGCGCCGAACCGATCGCCCGAGGAGTAGAGGAACGCGAGCAGGTCGTCGTGCAGGCGCGCGGCGTCGGCATAGCGATCGGCGGGCTTGTGCGCGAGGGCGCGGCGCAGGATGTCGGCGAGCTCGCGCGGGAGGTCGGGGCGCGCGAGCTCGAGCGGCGGGGCCTCGGCGGCGCGCACGCGGCGCAGCGTCTCGAAGACGGTCGGCGCGGCGAAGGGGTTGGTGCCGGCGAGCATCTCGTAGACCACGACCCCGAGCGACCAGATGTCGCTGCGCGCGTCGACCGGCTCGCCGTTGGCCTGCTCGGGGCTCAAGTAGGCGTACTTGCCGCGGATCGGGATGCGGCCGTCGGGGCGCGGGCGATCGTCGTCGTCGCCGAGCGTGTCCTTGGCCTTGGCGATGCCGAAGTCGGTGACCTTGACCTCGCCCTCGTAGCTGAGCAGGACGTTCTGCGGGCTGACGTCGCGGTGCACGATGCCGAGCGGCCGCAGCTGCTCGTCGCGCCGGCGGTGCGCGTGATCGAGCCCCTTGGCGACCTCCGCGGCGACGTAGGCGGCCGTCGAGATCGACAGCGGCGAGCTCCTGCGCCGCGTCCACGCGAGCAGCGTCGCGAGGTCGACGCCGTGCACGTACTCCATCGCGATGAAGAGCGCGTCGCCGACGCGGCCGAGGTCGAACACCTGCACCACGTTCGCGTGCGACAGGCGCACGGCGAGCTTCGCCTCGCGCACGAACATCTCGACGAACTTCGGCTCGCGCGCGAGCTGCGGCAGGATGCGCTTGATGACGAGGACCTTCTCGAAGCCCTCCACGCCGAAGGACTTCGCCCGGAAGACCTCGGCCATGCCCCCTTGGCCGATCTTCTCGAGGAGCGTGTAGCGGCCGAACGCCTCGTCGGCCGCTGCCATCGACGCTCCGCTCGCCTCGATTGCCACCGTGGAAACGCCCCCGACCGGACCGACACGACAAGAGCGGCGCGCCTTGGCGATCGCTCGCTCGGGCCACGGCCGTCGACCCCCGCCGTGCCCGGAGCCGACCTGGAAGTACGCTCAGGATGCTACCACGCTCCCGCCTCGCGCTCCGCGATGTTGGCGCCAGATCGG
>JAJXTK010000661.1 GCA_021783935.1 Myxococcales bacterium
CACGCCGAGGCACGGTTGCCTGCGCGCGTTCGCGCCACGCGATCTCCCTTCCCCCGCACCGCGGGGGAAGGGCGGGGATGGGGGCTGTAACAGCGACGATCGCGCTCAGGGCGGGATCCCGACCCCTTCTTCCCGTGCAACATGTGCCGCAGTCGCGAGCGACTCGAGCACGCATGAAAGTATGGCGATTCCCGAGACGAGGTCACCGAGATCGTGGTGGCCATTGCGGCGTGCTGCACGCGCGCACGCCACGGAGTGGTGCGTCCGCAGCGAGACAAGGAATGAAGGAGATGCCTTTGGCTACGAACGCGACCGCACCCAGCGACGGAGTCGCTGCGCTCGCGGCAGCGAGATCCACTTCGGACCTTGCAGGTCGGCCCGCAATTCGCGCGGAGCGCGCGACGAGAGCGAGAGGTCGCTGCAAGGCCCTTGACAGACATCCTGGAAGGAAGTGCAAGCCGTCCCCCACGGATTCCAGCGATCGAGTTGACATAACGTAGTAAGCACGCGGTTCGACAAGGACGGATTCGCGGTCTCTCTGGAAGCCCCCTGCGCAAGCTCGACCGACGCAGCCCGGCGCGCAGCAGGCTTCCCGAGGGCTCTCAGTCGAGCCTGAACTGGAACCGGAGGTAGATTCCCAGAGAGGAGCTGCGCCTGTCGGGGCCAACGACGTAAGGGATGGCCAGGCCCAAGCGCATGGGCAGCTTCAGAGCGGCGAAGTCCAGGACTTGCTCGGCGGTGAGGGCCAGCGGATGGAGCCGGGCACCATCGGCTTCGAGCTCGATCCCCAGGAAACCGTACTCCCCTTCGCCCCCGAGGCTTCGGAGCGCGGCCACCGCGCCATAGATCGGGACATGAGCGGCCGCGCCTCCGACCTCTGCCGCCAGGGACGGACGCAGGGTCCATGAGCCTCGCTCGAACCCGCCACGAAGCGTCAGCGCATAGGGGAGCGCGAACTCTCCTGGCTGCGCGTCGAGCCTGTCGGCCCCTCCGCCACGGGCGGAGAACTCGGCTTGCAGATGGAGACCACGCTCCCAGTCGTGCCAGAGCCCCAGCCCGAGCGCGGCCTGCAGGTCGAGGGGATGGACGCTGTCTCCAGGAAAAGAGAACGGGTAAGCGCCCTCGAGTTGCACGCCGAGGGATCGCAGGAGGCGCCACTCGGCCTCGAGACCGACGAGTCCATGATGGCCACCACCGCGCAGCGCGTGCAGGGTCTCCAGGTTCGTCGCGATCTCGAGCTCTCCGGCTTGACGGGAGTCCAGGTCGGTGACGGTCTCGTTGAAGATGGGCTCGGGCATCCCAGGGAGCTCGTCGTCCGCCAGGGCGGAGCCACTCAAGCCGAGCCCCAGGAGCAGCCCCGGAAGGCTCACAGCCCTGATTTTCGCGAGGGAAGGCACCACCATGGAGAGCTTCTTGCTTGGGGGCTAGCACCACTGTGTCATTTGCGTCCCGCGGCGTGGCTGCTGGCAGCGTGATCGACAGCAGGGGCACCAGACCTCCTGACGTCCACAGGCTAACCGCTTGAAATCGTTCGAGGTCGTTCCGCAAGCCGTGATGCCAAATTTCGGCCCGGTCGGGCCCGCGGAGCGACGCTTACGCAGCGAGGCTCCGCGCCTCCTCCCTCGCGGGCATCACGACGACGCGCCCAAGTCAGGAGGTCTGGACACCACGGCAGCCAGCGGATCACCACGCGTCGTATCGCGATCACGACGGTCTCGAACGAGCGCGCGAAGCGCCGTTCAAGCCGCGTCGTCGATCTCGTCGTCGTCGCTCGGCCCTTCGGCGCCGGGGGGGAAAGCCCGCACACGCTCGCCGATGACGAACGCGTAGCAGGCGAGCGCGACGCTGATGTGGTGCTGCCAGCCTCGGTAGCGGCGGCCCTCGAAGTGATCGAGCCCAAGCTCGCCCTTCAGCTCCTGATAGGCGCGCGCGGTGCGGTAGCGCTCCTTGATCATGCGGACGATCTGCTTCTTCGACAGCCGACGGCCGAGCGTCGTCAGGAAGAACTTCGTCGGCTGGTCCTCGTCTTCGGGCCACTCCACGACGAGCCACTCGGCATCGACCTTCGCCGCGTCGAGTCCCTCGCGCGGGACCTTCACGCGCGCGAACGCGAAGCGCGACGAGAGGGCCGCCTTCGTGCCGTCGCGCCAGGTCACCTTGCGGAAGCGCCCGGGGCCGAGCGACGCGGCTGCGTCGCGCACCCTGAGCGAGTCGCCGCGCCGACGCTCCGCCGCGTCGAGCATCGTGACGTGGAGGTTCGATTGGACGCCGACGGCGTAGTCGAACCCGAGCAGCCGAAGGTAGGCGCGGAACTCGGAAGACTCCCCGTACGCCGCGTCGGCGAGCACGATGTCGCCGGGCAGGCGCTCGAGCGCGGCGCGCTGGATCAGGTCCATCGCGATCTCCAGCTTGGTGCGGAAGCGCACTTCGTCGGGGATCTTCGCCTCGGCGCGCCGCTTCGGATCGTTGGCCCAGCTCTCCGGCAGGTACAGGTCGAAGTCGATCGGCACGTGCATCTCGTCGTTGGCGACGACGAGGCTGACGCCCACCTGGCAGTTGGTGATCTTGCCCGCCGTGCCGGTGTACTGCCGCTGCACGCCGACCGAGTGCGAGCCCTGTTTGATGAAGCCCGTGTCGTCGATGATCCACGCGCGCACCGGCGAGCGCTCGATCATCGCTGCGATCGCGTACCTCGCAGCAGCGCGGCGCACGTCGCGATCGGACCACTCGGCATCGGTCACGAAGTGCTGCACGCGCTGGTGCATCGCGTCGGCCTCGTCCGGCTCGGTGCAGAACTGCATCGCGATCGGCTCGAAGCTCTTGCGCTCGCTGCTGCCGAGCAGACCGAGCGCGTACATCGCGAAGCTCGCCCGCTTCTTCTTGTGGCGCAGGATGTCGCCGATCGCGGCGAAGTAGGCTTCGAGACGGTCCTGGCTGGCGGGCGGGAGCGAGGCGAGCATGATCTCCCTAGAAATCAGCTCGCCACGCCGGGCCAAACATTCGACACAGTAGTACTAGCGGGGGCAGGACTGCACACTCGACGTGCAGGCGACGGCCGGCCGTCCATCGACAATCGCATCGGCTTTCTCACACGGCCCGGGCCACGAGCAGAGCGAGAGACAGGCGTCCGCGTTCAGCACGGACGGCTCGGCGTCGACCGGCACAAGCCACGTGTGCGTCTCAACTGGCCCGCATGGCTCGTCGCCGGCGCACGTGCCGACGAGGACACTGGCGAGCGGCGCCGTGAGACCGAGCAACCCTACGACAAGTCGCAGGCTCATCTCGCCAGCGTAGCGCGCAAATTCCCACTGCGGCGCGGAGCGCTCCCCGGGGCGCTGCGCGACCTGCCTCCGGAACGGCGAAGGTAGGCGAACGCGCCCGCATCATTCAACGCGAGCGGCATAGCGCAGGAGCATGTACCCGCCCCCGCAATCTGACCCACCCCGCTCGCGCAATTTGCCCGGGCGCGTCTAGAAGTTGAGGTCCTCGTCGATGTCGACGCCGAGGTCGAAGTGCAGGGCGCGGACGG
>JAJXTK010000662.1 GCA_021783935.1 Myxococcales bacterium
CGCGTCTCGATGCCGGGCATGCCGTTCGGGATCTTGGTGAAGTCGTCGCGGCCGCGATCCTTCTGCCCTCGGAACGCGTACGGACAGTGATCGGTCGCGACGACCTGAAGGTCGTTCGTGCGCAGGCCCCGCCACAGATCTTCCTGCATCTCGCGCGGGCGCAGCGGCGGCGTGCACACGTACTTGGCCCCCTCGAGCCCCTCGCGCGCGAGATCGTCGATCGAGCAGAACAGGTACTGCGGGCAGGTCTCGGCCCACGCGGCGACGCCGCGATCGCGCGCCGCGACGATCTCGTCGAGCGCCCGAGCGGCCGACACGTGCACGATGTAGACGGGCGCGCCCGCCATCTCGGCGAGGGCGATCGCGCGGTGGGTCGCCTCGGCCTCCGCGATCTGCGGCCGGCTGAGCGCGTGGTACTTCGGCGCCGTCTCGCCGCGGGCGAGGGCCTGCTCGACGAGCACGTCGAGCGCGATGCCGTTCTCGGCGTGCATGCACACCAGCGCCGACAGCTCGCCCGCGCGCTGCATGGCGCGGAAGATCCGCCCGTCGTCGAGGTAGAGGCTGTTCGGATAGGCCATGAACAGCTTGAACGACGTGATCCCCTCGCGGACGAGCTGCCCCATCTCGTCGAGCGTGCCGGGGTTCACGTCGGTCACGATCATGTGGAAGCCGTAGTCGATCGCCGTCCTCCCCTCGGCCTTGGCGTGCCAGGCGTCGAGCGCCGCGCGCAGGCTCTCGCCCTTGGTCTGCGTCGGGAAGTCGATGATGGTCGTGGTGCCGCCGTGGGCCGCGGCGAGGGTGCCGCTCTCGAAGTCGTCGGCCGAGACCGTGCCGCTGCCGGGCATGTCGAGGTGGGTGTGCGCGTCGACGCCGCCGGGCATCACGTACTTGCCGCGCGCGTCGAGGACGCGATCGACGCCGAAGCCCGCGGAGGCCTCGGGCGCCGTGACGGCGACGATCTTCTCGCCCTCGACGAGGACGTCTCCCACGAAAGAGTCGACGGCGGTGACGACGGTGCCGCCTCGGATCAGCGTGCGCATGCGCGATCGTTCGCGCCGGCCGCGATCGCGGTCAACGGCTCGACGGCGCAAGAGACAAGATCGCCGCGAGGCTCGGCGCCTCCGCGAGCGAGCGCTCCCCTACTTCTTGCGCGGGTTCCCCGACGTCGGATCCCACGGCTCCGAAGGGCGCCGCGACGACGGGGGCACGTCCCCCGAGTACGCCGGCAGCCCATCCGCGGGGGTCGTCGCGAGTTGCCGCTCCGTCTTGTAGCGCTGCCAGCAAGCGGGGCATCGCCACTCCATCGCGAACGTCCCGTCGCGCTCGATGCGGCGGGTCAGCCGCCAGCCGAAGCGGCTGCTGATGAGCGTGTACTCGGTCTGCGTGTCCGGCGCGCGCGTACGACACCCAACGCAAATCTGCGCATTGCGATCCTCGTCTGCCATCGTGGCGCGCTGCCTCCCGCGACTCCCCTCCATCGAGGGGACCGACGGAGAATGAGAGCCACGCAAGTTGCTCGAAGGGGCGGGCGAAATCAAGGTCCCGCCCCGTCTCGGAAGGGGAAGAGCCGACGGCCTCTCGCCGACGCGCCGCGTTCTCGCCGATCGCTACGCACGAGCCGATGTCCGCGCTGCCGTTCGCGGTCGTCGCCGACCTGCGCCCACCTCGACGGGAGCAACCGAGCGCACCTACGCTGGCGGTATCCAAGGGCGCGGCGGAGGTGGAATGCACGAAGCGATTGACGGAATGCTGGGCGCCCTCGCGCGCGAGGAGGTGACCGAGGGGGCCATGGCGACCGGGCGATTTCCGTCGGTGCGCCAGGGAGAGGGCTTCCGCGCCACCGCGCGGGTGCCCCTCACGACGGACGACATCCTCGGCGCGCTGATGCTCCTCGGCGGCGGCGCGCACGTGGCCGAGCTCTCGCAGGTCCCGGTGACGTGGACCCACGAGCGCCATGGCCTCGGTACCCTTCGCATCAGTGCGGTGATGAAGGGAGACGACGTGCGCGTGCGGGTGACGCTCGCGCGGCACGGGCACGACGAGGTCCCCGAGGCGCCGAAGAAGGCGGCGTCGCTGCGCCCCAAGCGCTCGGTCTCGCTGGCGCCGCGCGCGCCGTCGGTGGCGCCCGCCGCGCGGCGGAGCACCCGCGCGCCGGCCCGCAAGCACACGACCGGCGAGGAGATCGAGCTGATGCTCGGCGCGGCCGCGGTGGGGGTGGGCCGGCCCCAAGAGGTCCACGCCCACGCGCCACGAGGGCTCGGCGAGCTGCGCGTGCCCGACGCGCCGTCGCCGCGCGTCGAGCTCGATCTCGACGAGGGCAAGGGGCCTATCGCGCCGCGCCCCGGCAGCGCGCGTCACGAGCAGAAGCTGCGTCGGCTCTTCGACGAGGCGCGCGTCCGCGGGGCCAGCGATCTGCACGTCGTCGCGGGGCGTCCGGCGCTCTATCGCGTCGGTGGCGATCTCGCGCCGCACGGGGAGCAGCTCGACGCCGACGAGGTCGAGCAGATGCTCTTGCCGCGCGTGCCGGCGCGGCTGCTCGGCCGCTTGGAGGCCGAGGGGTCGTGCGACTTCGCGCTCGATCTCGGCGAGCTCGGCCGCGTGCGCGCGAACGTCGCGAGGCAGCGCACGGGCCTCAAGGGGTGCTTCCGCCTCATCGCGCGCGAGGTGCCGACGCTCGCGTCGCTCGGGTTGCCGCCCGAGATCGCGCGCGCCACGCACCACCACCAGGGGCTCATCGTCGTCACGGGGCCCACCGGGCACGGCAAGACGGCGACCCTCGCGGCGATCGTCGACGTCATCAACCGCGAGACGACGCACCACGTGATCACGGTGGAGGACCCGATCGAGCACGTGCACGGGCGCGGCAGGGCCGTCTTGAGCCAGCGCGAGGTCGGATCGCACACCAAGACGTTCCACACCGCGCTGAAGGGGGCGCTGCGCGAGGATCCCGACGTCATCGTCGTCGGCGAGCTGCGCGATCTCGAGACGGTCGAGATGGCGCTCGAAGCGAGCGAGACCGGCCACCTCGTCATCGGCACCATGAACACTCCGAGCGCGGCCAAGACGGTCGATCGCCTGATCGACATGTTCCCGCCAGGCGACCAGCAGCAGGTGCGCATGACGCTCGCGGGGGGGCTCAAGCTGATCGTCGGCCAGCGCCTGGTGCCGAGCGCCGATCGCCGCCGGCTCTACGCCGCCGTCGAGATGCTGCCCGGGTCGGTGCCGCTCTGGAACCTGATCCGCGAGCAGAAGACCTACCAGATCCCGAGCCTGCAGCAGCGCGGCAAGGCGCTCGGCATCCTGCGGCTCGACGACGCGCTCGCGGAGCTCGCCAAGGAGGGGAAGGCCGCGCTCGACGACGCGCTCGCCTTCGCCGAGGCGCCCGAGCTGGTCGCGCAGCTCGCGGGCAAGCCCACGCCGGGCACGCCCGCCGCGCCCGCGGCGCCGACCGACGACGAGCCGCAGGCGGGCGCCTCCGCCAAGGCGCTCTTCGACCGCGCGGGCGCGCTGTTCGGGAAGAAGGGGGGC